>JAUMYU010000016.1 GCA_030528485.1 Comamonadaceae bacterium | reverse complement strand
AAGCCAGCGCCGACGCCATGCGCGCCCTGGTGGACGATTTGAACCAGCAGTTCGATCGCATCGAGCAAGGCGGCGGCCAGGCCGCGCGCGACAAGCACCAATCGCGCGGCAAGCTGCTGCCGCGCGATCGCGTGCAAGCCCTGCTCGACCCCGGCTCGCCCTTCCTCGAAGTCGCGCCGCTGGCCGCGCTGAACATGTATGACAACGCTGCGCCCTGCGCTGGCGTGATCTGCGGCATCGGCCGCATCAACGGCGTGGAATGCATGGTGGTGTGCAACGACGCCACCGTCAAAGGCGGCACCTACTACCCCATGACGGTGAAAAAACACCTGCGCGCGCAGGAAATCGCCATGCAAAACCGCCTGCCCTGCGTGTATCTGGTGGATTCGGGCGGCGCCAACCTGCCCAACCAGGACGACGTCTTCCCCGACCGCGACCACTTCGGCCGCATCTTCTACAACCAGGCCAACATGAGCGCCCAGGGCATTGCGCAGATCGCCGTCGTCATGGGCAGTTGCACCGCTGGCGGGGCCTACGTGCCGGCCATGAGCGATGAAACCATCATCGTCAAGAACCAGGGCACCATCTTCCTGGGCGGCCCGCCGCTGGTCAAGGCCGCCACGGGCGAAGTCGTCAGCGCCGAGGACCTGGGCGGCGGCGACGTGCACACGCGCCTCTCGGGCGTGGCCGATTACCTGGCGCAAAACGACATGCACGCCCTGGCCCTGGCGCGCGAGAAGGTCAAGAACCTGCAATGGAGCAAGGCCCCCTGCCCGGCCGACGCCCAGCCCAAGGCCCCGCGCTTTGCCGCCGAGGAGCTCTACGGCATCATCCCCACCGACACGCGCAAGCCCTTTGACGTGCGCGAGATCATCGCCCGCATCGTGGACGACAGCGAACTGGACGAATTCAAGGCCCGCTTCGGCACCACGCTGGTCTGCGGCTTTGCCCGCATCGAGGGCATGATGGTGGGCATCATCGCCAACAACGGCATCCTGTTTTCCGAATCCGCGCAAAAAGGCGCGCACTTCATCGAGCTGTGCTGCCAGCGCAAGATCCCATTGGTGTTTTTGCAGAACATCACCGGCTTCATGGTCGGGCGCAAGTACGAGAACGAAGGCATTGCCCGCCACGGCGCCAAGATGGTCACCGCCGTGGCCACGGCCAACGTGCCCAAGTTCACCATCATCATTGGCGGCAGCTTTGGCGCGGGCAACTACGGCATGTGCGGCCGCGCCTACTGCCCGCGCTTTCTGTGGATGTGGCCCAACGCGCGCATCTCCGTCATGGGCGGCGAGCAGGCCGCCAGCGTGCTGGCCACCGTCAAGCGCGACGGCATCGAGGCCAAGGGCGGCCAGTGGAGCGCCGAGGAGGAAGAAGCCTTCAAGGCCCCCATCCGCCAGCAATACGAGGAGCAGGGCCACCCCTACTACGCCAGCGCCCGCCTGTGGGACGACGGCGTGATCGACCCCATCGACACCCGCCGCGTGCTGGCCCTGGGCCTGTCGGCCGCACGCAATGCGCCGGTGGAAGACGTGAAGTTTGGCGTGTTCCGCATGTAAGCCCGCTTAGGCGTGTTCAAAATCTCCGCATGGCGGGCTGGCGATGCGCTGAAAGCCCCCGCCATGCCTGCCCGCATCCGCCCTTCACCCCAGCGCTCACGCAACTGGGCCAATCCAGCCCATCGCTGGATCTGGCGCCCAAGCTGCGACAGGAAAGCCAAGCATGAGCACCTACACCGCCACCGTCACCTGGCAACTCGGCCCGCAGGCAGACTTTGAAGACTTTGCCAAGGGCCGCTACAGCCGCCGCCACCTCTGGCACTTTGACGGCGGGCAGCAGGTGGCCGCCTCGTCCTCGCCGCACGTCGTACCCCTGCCCTGGTCGGACGCGCAGGCCGTGGACCCGGAAGAAGCCTTCGTCGCCTCGCTCGCTTCCTGCCACATGCTGTGGTTTCTCTCCATCGCCGCGCGCCAGGGCTTTGCCGTGCAGCACTATGAAGACCGCGCCAGCGGCGTGATGGAGAAAAACGCCCAGGGCAAGCTCTGGGTGAGCGTGGTCACCCTGGCGCCCGCCGTGCGCTTCACGGGCCGCCAGCCCAGTTTTGCAGAGTTGCAGGCCCTGCATCATGCGGCCCATGAAGAATGCTTCATCGCCCAGTCGGTGAAAACCGAGGTGCGCTGCCAGCCCGTCTGGCCTTTGCCAGTTGGCGACGCGCCCCAGCCCGACTGATTTCTTGCCATCACGCACCGCCACCAGCCATGACCCCAGCCATCCGCATGTCCTTCATCAAGCCCAGGTTTGCCCCATCACACAGCATCTTTTATGGGAAGACGCTCTTGCCAACTCTCCAGCGCCAACGCAGCACTGGCATGCAGGCAAATCGCCGCCGCAGTGGCGACGTTGAGCGACTCCTGGCCGCCAGGCTGTGCGATGCGCACAGGGGTGTGGGGCAAGGCTTCCAAATCCGGGGCGACACCCTGCCCTTCGTGGCCTAGCACCCAGGCGCAAGGCCAAGGCAATGTGTGCTCTTGCACGGCCTGATGCAGATATTGGCCACGGTGCGAGCTGGTCAATAACAAGGGCACATTTAACGCCCGAACCTCATCCACACCCGCCTGCTCCACCAAATGCAGGCTGGCATGCGCCCCCATGCCAGCGCGCAACACCTTGGGCGAAAACAAGCCAGCCGAGCCGCGCAGCGCCACCACCTGGGTGAAGCCAAAGGCCGCCGCGCAGCGCAACACGGCGCCCACATTGCCCGCATCCTGCAAACGGTCTAACACCACCGTGGCCATATCTGTGCGCACGGTTTGCGCCTGTGGGCATTGCGCGATATAGGCCAGCCCGGCGGGGCTTTCCAGGCCGCTGACGTGGGCGAACAGCGCATCGGGCAGCACATAGACGGGGGGCTGCGATGGCTTTGGATGCTCTGCCGGGGCAGCTTGGGCAGAGGCTGGCGGCAATGTCAGCCAGTGGGCGGCTTCGCCTGCCTCCCACCGCGTTTGCGAAAGCACCAAGGCTTGCACCGGCCAGACAGGGCGTTCGCGCGCGACGCTGCACAAATGCTCGCCTTCCAGCCATAGCAAACCTTGCTTGCGCCAGGCGTGGCTCTCTTGGGCGAGGCGACGCCAGGCTTTGATATGGGGGTTATCGCGTGAAGTAATGGAAGTGGCGCGCATGGCCTGTGCAATGGGCGGTTGCATGAATCGCAATGGTCAATGGTGGTGATGGGGTGTTTTGGGGTGCTCAAACTGCGCTCAGACTCCGTGAAACGCCGTTGGCGGCTTTGCCACACGCTCTATGATCGCCCTCTTTGGCATTTTTCTTTCCATTTTGAGCATTCTTGAGGCCCTGGCATGAGCACAACACCGACCCCCAGCATTGGTTCCAGAGATTACGCGCCCACCACGCCGCGCCGTGTGGCTTTCATTGGTTTGGGCGTGATGGGCTACCCCATGGCGGGGCATTTGGCGCTGGCGGGGCACACCGTCGCAGTTTACAACCGCACCAGCGCCAAAGCTGCGCAATGGGTGGCGGAGTTTTCGCCCGTCAACCCCGCCGTGCGACAAGCAGCCACGCCTGCCCAGGCGACCGAAGGGGCCGAATTCGTGTTCGGCTGTGTGGGCAATGACGAGGATTTGCGCGCCGTCACCCGTGGTGGCGCGCAAGGTGCATTTGCAGGCATGGCCCCCGGCGCGATTTATGTGGACCACACCACCGCTTCGGCCGAAGTTGCGCGCGAACTGCACGCCCATGCGGCCGAGCGGGGCTTGCATTTTCTGGATGCGCCCATCTCCGGCGGGCAAGCGGGCGCACAAAACGGCCAGCTCACCGTCATGTGCGGCGGCGAGCAGGCGGTGTTCGATGCCGTCCTGCCCGTGGCGCAAGCCTTCTCCCGCGCCATCACGCTCATGGGGCCTGCGGGCGCGGGGCAATTGACGAAGATGGTGAACCAAATCGCCATTGCCGGGCTGGTGCAAGGCCTGGCCGAGGCTGTGGGTTTTGCCATGCAGGCGGGCCTGGATGTGCCCACTGTCATCAGCGCCATCAGCAAAGGCGCGGCGCAGAGCTGGCAGATGGAAAACCGCGCCCTGACCATGGCGCAAGGCCAGTTTGACTTCGGCTTTGCCGTGGATTGGATGCGCAAGGATTTGGGCCTGGTGCTCGACGAAGCGCGCCGCAACGGCGCGCACCTGCCGGTGACGGCGCTGGTCGATCAGTTCTACGGCGATGTGCAAGCCCTGGGCGGCAACCGTTGGGACACCAGCAGCCTGATTGCGCGTCTGCACAAGTTTTGATGGGCAGCGGCCCAACATTCCCATGAAAAAAACGGTTGAGCGGGCACCCCCCTCGCTCAACCGCTTTTGCCTTCTGTGGCAAGGCGCGTTAGCGTTATTTCAGCGTGAGGATCCACTCCGCCAGCTTCAGCGCCTCCTCCTCCGACACCCGGGTATTGGGTGGCATGGGCACTTTGCCGTACACATCCTTGCTGCCTTGGCGGATGTGCTGGGCCAGCAGTTGCGCGGCGCCCTCCTCGCCCGCGCGCTTTTTCGCCACATCCTTGAACGCCGGGCCTACTATCTTGCGCTCCACCGTGTGGCAGCTCAAACAGGCTTTGGATTTCATCAGCTTTTCGTCGGCCTGGGCCGCCTGGGCCATTGCCAGAGCGCAGCAAACCGCCAAAAGGTATCGGATAGGCATCGCGTGCAAATTCGTTGTGAATGGGACAGGCGGGGATGGTATTGCATTTCTGGAAACACAGACCGCAGCGGCGACAATGCCGCCCCGTTTTGCATGAACCCTCCCCAGCCCGCGCATGACCGCACTGACCACCCTGATCTCCGTTACCCAACTGCAAGCACTCCAGCAAAGCGGCGCGCCGCTGATGGTGTTCGATTGCTCGTTTGACCTGAGCGACCCCGCCCAGGCCGACCCGATGTACGCCAACGCCCATATCGCAGGCGCGGTGCAAGCGCATGTGGATCGCGACCTCAGCGCCCACGATCCGGCCCGCGCCCTCAACGGCGGACGCCACCCGCTGCCGCGCCGTGAAGATTTCGCCGCCTGGCTCACGCGCCTGGGCTTTCACAACGGCATGCAAGCCGTGGTGTACGACCGCAACGGCTGCAACTTCTGCGCCCGCCTGTGGTGGATGCTCAAATGGGCGGGGCATGACGCCGTGGCCGTGCTCGATGGCGGCTGGCCAGCCTGGCTGGCGGCCGGTGGCGCTGTGGCCAGCGGCCCCATGCCCGCGCCCTCCCAGGCGCTGCATGCCAGCGCCCGCCCCTTTGTGCTGCAAGCCCCCTTGCGCCGCCTGCTGCACATCGGCGACGTGCAAGCGCACCTGGGGCAGCCCATGCAAACCTTGATCGACGCGCGCGGCCCCGCCCGTTACCGTGGTGAAACCGAGCCGCTGGACCCTGTGGCCGGCCACATCCCCAGCGCCCTCAACCGCCCCTTTACCGACAATTTCACGCCCAGCGGGCATTTCAAACCGCAGCAGCAATTGCAGGCCGAATGGGACGCCCTGCTGGCCGGACGCGAGCGAGACAGCCTGGTGGTGTACTGCGGCAGCGGCATCAGCGCCCTGCCCAACGCCCTGGCCCTGGAGCTGGCTGGCTACCCGCCCCCGGCGCTTTACGCAGGCAGTTGGAGCGAATGGTGCCGCACACCGGGCATGCCCATCGCCACGGGGCAGGAAAGTTGACCCCATTAATACATATCAAAGGAAACAAAATACCCTTGTTTTGGCATGATAGATAAAAAATAATTTTTCCTTTGAAATAAAATAAAACAATGCAACCGCTGCTGCGCCTGCCCGCCCTGGCCGCGCCCGATGGCCGCGCGCCCTGTGTGCTCCTGCCCGATTGGCCTGCCATTTCGGGCGTGCGGGCTTTGTTCACCACCCGCCAGGGCGGCTATAGCGCAGCGCCTTGCGATAGCTGGAATCTGGGCGAGCATGTGCAGGATGAGCCGCGCCACGTCCAGGCCAACCGCGACTTGCTGCACGCCGTCATCGGCCAGCTCCACGCGCCAGCGCCAGCCCACGCACAACCTCGCCCTGCGCCCCAGCCGCATTACCTCCAGCAAATCCACGGTTGCGACGTGTGGGCGCTCGAAGGCGGCGCGCCCGCCAGCGCAGCCGCCCTGCCCCAGGCCGATGCGGTCTGGACGGCCAGCCCCGGCCAGGTCTGCACCATCCTCGTGGCCGACTGCCTGCCCGTTTTGTGGGCGCACCGCCAGGCCCCTGTCGTGGCCGCCACCCATGCGGGCTGGCGCGGGCTGGCCGGGCAGGATGGCAGCGGCGTACTGGAGCACACCTTCGCCGCCTTCGCCCAGGCCGTGCGCCGCTGGCTGCAAGCGCACAACCGCCCTGACGCCGACGCCGACGAGCGCGCCATCGCCCGCCATACCCAGGTCTGGCTCGGCCCGTGCATTGGCCCGCAGGCGTTTGAAGTGGGCGATGAGGTGCGCCAGGCTTTTGCGGCGCATGCGCCCGCCCAGAGCGCCACAACCCAGCGCGCCACGGCCCAGAGCAGCGAGGATTGGGGCAGCGCAGACCTGGGCGACACCCCCCTGTGGCGCCCCAGCCCGCAACACCCCCAGCTCTGGCTGGCCCACCTGCCCGGCCTGGCGCGCCAGCGGCTGGCCCGGTTGGGCATCACGCAGGTGTATGGCAACGATGGCGCCAGGCCCTGGTGCACCTTCAGCCAGGAAGCGTTGTTTTTCTCGCACCGCCGCGACAGCGCCCGCCTGGGCCGCACCGGCCGCATGGCCGCCTGCATTTGGCTGGAATAGATTTACAAATCAAAAAATATTCGACTTTAATACCATCAAGCCGAAATTGGGTAATTTTATTTCTTTTTGATATGAAAAACCTTTGCCGTCCGAAGGCTGGACGGCAAGGATTGCAACGGGCGGGGCTGGAGTTGGCCAGAGCGTGTGATGCACTTTCCACTCCCCCGCGAGAGCGCAAAGTGCATCACACGCTCTAGACGTTGAACAAGAAGTTCATCACATCCCCATCCTGCACCACGTACTCCTTGCCTTCGGCGCGCATCTTGCCCGCTTCCTTGGCGCCTTGTTCGCCTTTGTATTGGATGAAGTCGTCAAAGCCGATGGTTTGCGCGCGGATGAAACCGCGCTCGAAATCGCCGTGGATCACGCCCGCGGCCTGCGGGGCGGTGGCGCCTTTCTTGATCGTCCAGGCGCGCACTTCCTTCACGCCTGCGGTGAAGTAGGTTTGCAGGCCCAGCAGTTGGTAGGCGGCGCGGATCAGGCGGTTCAGGCCCGGCTCGGTTTGGCCCAGCTCCTCCAGAAACAGCGCGCGGTCCTCAGGCTCCATGCCCGCCAGCTCGGATTCGATCTTGGCCGAAATCGCCACCACCGGCGCGTTCTGGCTGGCGGCGTAGGCTTGCAGGCGTTCGAGCAAGGGGTTGTTCTCGAAGCCGTCTTCGCTGACGTTGCCCACAAACATGGCGGGCTTGGCGGTGATGAGGCTTAGCGGCTTGAGCATGGCCAGCTCCTCGGCGCTCAAATCCAGCGTGCGGATGGGGCGGGCTTCGTCCAGCGCCGGTTGCAGGCGTTGCAGCAGCGCCTGCATCTTGGCCGCTTCCTTGTCGTTGCCCGATTTGGCCAGCTTGGTGTAGCGCTGGATGGATTTTTCCACCGTGCCCAAGTCGGCCAGGCACAGCTCGGTCTGGATGACTTCGATATCGGCGATGGGATCGACCTTGCCCGCCACGTGCACCACGTTGGCGTCCTCAAAGCAGCGCACGACGTTGATGACGGCGTTGGTTTCGCGGATGTGGGCCAGGAACTGGTTGCCCAGGCCCTCGCCCTTGCTGGCGCCAGCGACCAGGCCGGCAATGTCCACAAACTCCACCACGGCGGGCACCACGCGCTCGGGCTTGACGATTTCCGAGAGCTGCGCCAGGCGCGGATCGGGCACTTCCACCACGCCCTCGTTAGGTTCGATGGTGCAAAAGGGGTAGTTCTCAGCGGCGATGCCGGCGTTGGTCAGGGCGTTAAACAGGGTGGACTTGCCCACGTTGGGCAGGCCCACGATGCCGCATTGCAAGCTCATGGTGGAATTTCCTGATTGGGGCGCTACAGGCTGCAAGGGCGGGCTGCAAAGGCGCAGCAGATACAGCACAACACAGGCAGCGCCGAAAAAACAAAAGCGCGCACAGCGCGCGCGCAACAAACCCGGCATTTTAGATGCGCTGCCAAGGGCGCTCATACAGGCGCCGCGCCAGCGCCAAAGCCACCAAAACCGCCGTTTGGCGCCCTGCTACACTCGCGCCGCATGTTTTCTTCCCCTGTTTTTTCCATGGCTTTTTCTTCGTCCAGACGCGGCGCGGGGGCGGCGCTTGTGGCCGCTTTGGCGCTGGGCGGTGCGCCCCTGGCGCTGGCGAAAACGCCGTCTGCCCCTGCACCAGCGGCCGCCGCCGCACAAAAGACGGCTGCCCCCATGCCGGTGCCAGCGGCGGCGGAGCTGGAATACGAGGTCAGCGGCAAGGTCAGCGGCTTTGGCTACAGCGCCACCGGAAAGCTGTATTGGCAGCACGATGGCCACAGCTACCAGGCCGAGCAGCGCATCCGCGCGCCCATCGTGGGCACGCGCTGGCAAAAAAGCGAGGGGCGCATTGGCACGGCGTTTTTGCAGCCGCTGCGCTTTGAGGATTCTTCGCGCAAGCGCCGCAATATGCGCTTTGACCTGGCCGCAGGCACCGTCACGGCGGTCGAATCGGGCCAGACGCAGCCGGTGCGCCAAGGCGGGCAGGATCGCCTGAGCCTGTATTTCCAACTGGCCGCAGCAATGGCGGGCGATGCCGCTTTGCGCCAGCCAGGCAAGCGCCTGCCGATCTGGACGGTGGCAACGAACAAGCAAGAACTGTGGGAGTTTGAAGTGGTGAGCCTGGCCCCCGTCACCCTGCCCGCAGGCCAGATGCCCGCCATTGAGCTGCGGCGCTTGCAGCGCAACGCCCAGGACGATCAGAAAGCGCATATCTGGCTTTCCCCCCAGACGGGCTATCTGCCCGTGCGCATCCATTTCGAGGACGATGGCGATGCGGTGGATTTGCGCCTGGCGCGCTACACCCCCAGGCCTGGCCGCTGAAAGCATTGAAGGTATTTCAATCAAAGTAAAAATCACTTGAGTAATAAGTTGCCGAAACAAGGCAATTTTATTTCTTATTGATTTATAAAAAATCCTCTGCCCCACGCGGGCTGTGCCTTTTCACCTCTTACCCCTGCCCTGCCCGTGTCTCTTTTCAAAGCCGCCTCCACGGTTTCATTGATGACTTTGCTCTCGCGCATCACCGGCCTGGTGCGCGATTTGCTCATGGCCACGATTTTTGGCGCCAACGCGCTGACCGATGCCTTCAACGTCGCCTTTCGCATCCCCAACCTGTTTCGCCGTTTGTTTGCCGAAGGGGCATTCAGCCAGGCCTTTGTGCCGGTGCTCGCCTCCACGCGCGCGCAGCAAGGCGACGCTGCCACCCAGGCGCTGATCGACCGTGTGGCCACCATCCTGTTCTGGGCGCTGATTGCTTTTAGCGCGCTGGGCGTGCTGGGCGCGCCGCTGCTGGTGTGGCTGCTCGCCAGCGGCCTGCACAGCGAGGCGGGCGCGTTCGACGCCGCCGTGCGCATGACGCGCTGGATGTTCCCCTACATCGCCTGCATGTCGCTGGTGGCCTTTGCCTCGGCCATTCTCAACACCTGGCGCCGCTACGCCATTCCCGCCGCCACGCCGGTGCTGCTCAACCTGTGCATGATCGCCGCCGCGCTGGGGCTGGCGCCCTGGTTTGCGCGGCAGGGCTGGGAGCCGATTTTTGCCATGGCCGCAGGCGTGATGGCGGGCGGGCTGTTGCAACTGGGCATGCAATGGCTGGCGCTGCGGCGGCTGGGCCTGCTGCCGCGGCTGGGCGGCTCGCCGCGCAGCGTACGCGCGGCCTGGGGCGATAGCGGCGTGCGCCGCATCTTGCGCCTGATGGCCCCGGCGCTGCTGGGCGTGGGCGTGGCGCAAATCTCGCTGATGATCAACACGCAAATCGCCTCGCACCTGCAAGCGGGCAGCGTGACGTGGCTGTTCTACGCCGACCGGCTGATGGAATTCCCCACCGCCTTGCTGGGCGTGGCCCTGGGCGTGGTGCTCACGCCGCAGCTCGCCAGCGCGCAGGCATCGGGCGAGGCGGGGGAATACTCCGCCATGCTCGATTGGGGCCTGCGCGTGGTGGCCGTGCTGGCCCTGCCCTGCGCAGCCGGGCTGGTGTTTTTTGCCACGCCGCTGGTGGCCACGCTGTTTCACTACGGCGCGCTGGGCGGGGCGGACGTGCGCCAAATCGCCCTGGCCTTGATGGGCTATGGCGCGGGCCTGCTGGGCCTGGTGGCCGTCAAGGTGCTGGCGCCCGGCTATTACGCCCGCGAGGACATGCGCACGCCCGTCAAAATCGCCGTCATCGTGCTGGTACTGACGCAAGTGTTCAACATCGTCCTCGTGCCCTGGCTGGGACATGCCGGACTGGCCCTGGGCATTGGGCTGGGGTCGATGGTCAACGCCTCGCTGCTGCTGGCGGGGCTGATCCGCCGTGGCGCCTACCAGCCCGGGCCGGGCTGGGTGCGGCTGGGCTTTCAGATTCTGGCCGCGCTCATCGCCCTAGTGATGTTCCTGAGCTGGGCCAGCCAGTGGCAGGATTGGCTGGCTTTGCAGGCGCAGCCCCTGCACCGCGTGCTGACGCTGGCGTGGATGCTGGCCGCCGCCATCGCGCTGTACTTCGGCACCCTCTGGGCCGCCCGCTGCGATTTGCGCGCTCTGCTGCGCCATTCCGGCCAAGGGTGACAAGCCTTGGCGTTTTTCGCTTTTTCCTTTCTTCCGACCTTTCCCCCTCTGCCGATTTCCCCTCTCATGGCGCATCACAAAGTTTTGTTCGGCTTTCACGCCGTCACCGTTCGACTCAAAACCGCCCCCGATTCCATCGTCGAAGTGCTGTTCGACAACAGCCGCCGCGATGCCCGCATGAAGCAGTTTCTCGCCCGCGCGCAGGAAGCGGGCGTGCGCCTGATCGAGGCCGACGCCACGCGCATCGCCAAGCTCGCAGGCAGCCACGGCCACCAGGGCGTGGCCGCGCGCGTAAAGGAAGTGGCGCAACAGCGTTCGCTGGACGACTTGCTCGACACGCTGGAAAGCCAGGGCCACGCGCCGCTGCTGCTGGTGCTCGATGGCGTGACCGATCCGCACAACCTGGGCGCCTGCCTGCGCGTGGCCGATGGCGCAGGCGCGCACGCGGTGATCGCCCCCAAAGACCACGCCGCCGGCATCAACGCCACGGTGGCCAAGGTCGCCAGCGGCGCGGCAGAGACAGTGCCCTACTTCATGGTCACCAACCTGGCGCGCTGCCTGGGCGAGCTGAAAGAGCGCGGCATCTGGGTCACAGGCGCCAGCGAGGACGCACCGCAAACCATTTACCAGGCCGATTTGCGCGGCCCCACGGCCCTGGTGCTGGGGGCCGAGGGGCCAGGCATGCGCCAGCTCACGCGCAAAAGCTGCGACGCGCTGGCGCGCATTCCCATGATGGGCGCGGTGGAAAGCCTCAATGTCTCGGTCGCCAGCGGCGTGTGCTTGTATGAAGCCATGCGCCAGCGCCAAGGTTGATTGCTCCAAATTTCCAATCAAAGGAAAAAACAAAAAACCCTTTCGGCAATACTGCATTAACGAAAGGGTTTTTTATCATGACCTCATGAATTGGAATCATGGGTTGGGATTTTGCGCCCCCGCACGCAACAGCGGATCGTTGTGCAAAGCCCCCAGCGCCACGTCGATCACGCGCGGGGCGGCTGCGCTCAAGTCCACCCGCTCGGGCTTGACCAGCCACAGTTGCAGCAGCCCCACTACGGCTGAGTTCAGCCAGGTCGTCGCAAAGGCCAGATCCAGATCGCTGGGCAAAGCGCCCTGGCGCACGCACAGGCGCAAGGCCGATTCGGTTTGCTCCTGCCACATCAGGTGGTAACGGTTCATGATATCCACAATCCCGGCGTTTTCCTGCGTGTGCTCGCATTTGAGGTGCAGGATGTGGGAGAACTTGCGGTGCAGCGCGTTGTGCTGCAAGCGATCGAACATGTTTACCAGCGCCTGGCGCAAGCTCTCCAGCATATCGGGTGCGTTGTTGCGGATGTCGTCATCCAGGCGCTGGCTCACGTCGTGAAAAATGCGCAAAAACAAGGCGTCGAACAAATCTTCCTTGTTCTTGAAATGCCAGTACAAGGCCCCCCGGGTCAGGCCCGCCTCCTGGGCGATTTCTTGCAGCGAGGCGCGGGCAACGCCACGGCGGTCAAAAACATCCAGCGCCGCAAGCAGCAACTGCTCGCGGGTTTCTTGTGCTTGAGCCTTGGTTCTTTTCATGTCGGGGGGAGTCGGGGCAAGGGGTCGCGATTATAGGCAGCAAACATGCAGCCGCGTATGTATGTATTCGTCCAAGAAAGGGGGCGGGAAAGCGGCATGCACCTGGCGCCCTGCAAATCCCCGCGCCCCGCTTTCACCGCGCTTGCGCCTTCAATGGGCTAGCGGATTGGGGGCGCGCTTTCTGAACTTGGCTGACAATGCCTGCCTTTGCGCTGCTGCAACTGTGCTGTTGCCGCCAGCGCCCCTGCCAGCTCACCTCCCTGCCGAAGAAAGAAGCCCGCTTTATGACAACGCCTTTTCCGCCGCCCACTGGCCGCACTGCCCCCGTTCGCCTGGCCTTGGCTGGCCTGCTCGTGGCCGCCCTGCCCTGGCTGACGGCCTGCCAGACTACGCCCGCCGCGCCCGATACCCAGGCCGTCGCCACCCAACTGGGCGCGCCTGTGCCCGTGCTGGCGGTGGATGCCAAGGGGCTGGCCATCATTGCCTATTACGGCGCGGCGGGCAGCGATGCCGAGGGCGATTTGCGCAACAGCCCGCAGCCGGGCGGCTTTTACCGCGTCTATATGGGCAAAAACAGCAGCGGCCAGCATTTGCTGCAAGAGTTTTATCAAGACAGCGCCAGTGCGCAAAGCAGCGCCTACCCGGTGGATGCTGCCGCGAATTTGCTGGATTGGGAGGTCACGCCGCAGGAGGGCGAAGTCGTTTTCTACCGCCCCAATGGCCAGGTGCGCAGCCTCTCGGTGTACCGCAATGGCAAGCTCAACGGCCGCACGGTGTATTACAACGACGACGGCAGCGAGCGCGCCTCCTACACCTGGGTGGACGATGCCCTGGATGGCCCCTTTGTCGTGCGCGAGCCGGGCACGCAGCGCAGCGCCGAGGGCCTGGCCCGGGACGATCAACTCATTCTTCTGGAGGGGCGCGATGCGCAAGGCCGGGCCTTGAGCGCCGCACAGGCGCTGGAGCTGCTGGCCGATTCCTTCTCCAAATGGCATGCCGATCTTTTTCAATAACCGCTGCCCTGGCGTTGGCCTTCATGCGGTTAAAATTCCAGATCAAATAGCGATTTCCGCAAGCTTTCGGCACGTCTGCCATGCCGAAAGCTTGTTTTGATTTTCCTCTTGGTTTGGAAAGCTGTTGAAAAGCCATTGAAAAATCATGGCGCCGCCTGCCCTGCACGCCCGCTGCCAACCTCTCCCCCCGCAAAGGAAGCACACCCATGTCCACCTCCCGCTTTGCCGCCATGCCCGATGCCCAAGGCTTTTTCGGCCCTTACGGCGGCCAATTCATCCCCCCCGCGCTCAAGCAAGCGATGGACGACATCGACCGCGCCTATGAAGAAATCCGCCAGCGCGAGGATTTCCAGCGCGAGCTGGCCGAGCTGCTGGCCGATTACGTCGGCCGCCCCAGCCCCATTTTTCACGCCAGGCGGCTCTCGCAACAGCTCGGCGGCGCGCAAATTCACTTCAAGCGCGAGGATTTGAACCACACCGGCGCGCACAAGATCAACCACTGCCTGGGCGAGGCGCTGCTGGCGCGCTTCATGGGCAAGAAGAAAGTCATTGCCGAAACCGGCGCGGGCCAGCACGGCGTGGCGCTGGCCACCGCCTGCGCGATGGTGGGCATTCCCTGCGAAATCCACATGGGCGAAGTCGATGTGCGCAAGGAACACCCCAACGTCACCAAAATGCGCATCCTTGGCTGCAAGCTGGTGACTGTCACGCGCGGCGCAGCCACGCTCAAGGAGGCGGTGGACAGCGCCTTCGAGGAATACCTCAACGACCCCGACAGCTATTTCTACGCCATCGGCTCCGTCGTCGGCCCGCACCCCTTCCCGAAAATGGTGCGGGACTTCCAGGCCATCATCGGGCGCGAGGCGCGCAGCCAGTTCCAGGCCAAACACCAGCGCCTGCCCGACATCGTCACTGCCTGCGTAGGCGGCGGCTCCAACGCCATCGGCATGTTCACCGCGTTTCTGGAGGATGAAGGCGTGCAGCTCGTGGGCGTCGAGCCTTCGGGCGAAGGGCTGGAAAAGCCCGGCCGCCATTCGGCCACGCTCACCTGCGGCCATCCCGGCCAGATCCACGGCATGGCCTGCTACGTGCTGGAGGATGCCGAGGGCGTGCCCGCCGCCGTGCACTCCATCGCCTCCGGGCTGGATTACCCCGGCGTCGGCCCGCAGCACAGCTACCTCAAGGATGTGGGCCGCGTGCGCTATGAAACCGCCAGCGATCAGGAAACGCTGGATGCGTTCATGACCCTCTCGCGCGTGGAAGGCATCATCCCCGCGCTGGAAAGCGCCCACGCCGTGGCCTGGGCCATGCGCACTGCGCCCACGCTGGCGGCAGATCAGCACATCCTGGTCAACCTCTCCGGCCGCGGCGACAAGGATGCCGATTACGTGGCCGAACGTCTGGGCCTGTAACCACTCGTGCAGCCCCAACGCGGCAAGCCGCCCGGCAGATGGGTGGCTTGCTGTTGTTTTGCAATTCAATGAGAAACAAAATAACCCAATTTCGGCATGATGGGTATAAAATTGTTTTTACTTTGATTGATAAATGATGAAACGCTTGCTGACCGCCCTTTTCGTGCTGCTGGCCATCACCGCCATTGTGTTCTACGGCATGTTCAGCTCGCTGAAAGCACGCAGCCGACAAGCGCCGCAAACGCCCCAGGCGCCGCCCCCCGCGGCGCAAACTTCCCCGGCACAGCCTGGGGTCGCCCCCGCCCGCTGAACACTCTCCCTCCCCCTTCGCCCCCGCTTTTGCGCCACGCACCAAGCCTTTTGCCCCTCATGTCCGCCAACGCTCCCGCCCCCATCGCCTGTTTCGCCACCCTGTCCGAGTGGCTAAGCCATTGCGAGCGCATCCACCCCAGCAGCATCGAGTTGGGGCTGGAGCGCATGCGCCGCGTGGCCGATGCGCTGGCGCTGCGCTTCGATTGCCCCATCATCACCGTTGCGGGCACCAACGGCAAAGGCTCCACCTGCGCCATGCTCGAAGCCATCTTGCAGCAAGGCGGCTACCGCACCGGCGTCTATACCTCGCCGCATCTCGTGCACTTCGAAGAACGCTGCCGCATCGACGGCGCCAACGTCCAGGCCGCCGATTTGCTGCCCCATTTCGAGGCCGTCGAACGCGCGCGCCAGCAAGCAGGCGAAGGCGGCCAACCCGTCTCGCTGACCTACTTCGAATTCACCACCCTGGCCATTGCCCGCCTGCTCAGCCACAGCAAGCTGGATGTGGCCATTCTGGAAGTTGGCCTGGGCGGGCGGCTCGATGCCACCAACCTGTTCGATGCCGACTGCGCCGTCATCACCAGCATCGATATCGACCACACCGACTTCCTCGGCCCCGACCGCGAAAGCATCGGGCGCGAAAAAGCCGGCATCCTGCGCCCGGGCAAGCCCGCCATCGTCTGCGACCCCGTGCCGCCGCAATCGCTGCTGGCCTACGCCGCCGAAACCGGCGCCGACCTCTGGCTGGCCGGGCGCGATTTCAACTACGCGGGCGACCGCCAGCAATGGGGCTGGGCCGGGCGCGGCAAACGCATCCACGGCCTGGCCTACCCCGCGCTGCGCGGGGCCAACCAGCTCATCAACGCCGCAGGCGTGCTGGCCGCCGTGCAGGCGCTGCGCCCGCTGCTGCCCGTCACCGCCCAGGCCATCCGCCAGGGGCTGGCGTTGGTGGAGCTGCCCGGGCGCTTCCAGATCGTGCCCGGCCAGCCCGTGCTGGTGCTGGACGTGGCCCACAACCCGCATGCCGTCGCCACCCTCACCGCCAACCTTGACGTGATGGGCTTTTACCCCACCACCCACGCCGTTTTCGGCGCCATGCAGGACAAGGACATCACCTCCATGATGCGCAAAATCGGCCCGCTGATCGACCGCTGGTACTTCACCGACCTGCCCGTGCCCCGCGCCGAAAAAGCCAGTGAACTGCTCAACCGCTGGCAAGCCCTGCAACTGCTGGCGCAGCGCCCGCGTGAAGTGCCGGTAGCCACCTTTGCCAACCCGCTGGCCGCGCTGGATGCGGCCATCAAGGCCGCAGAACCGGCTGATAGAATCGTCGTCTTTGGCTCTTTCTTCACCGTCAGCGCCGTTTTGGCCAACGGCATACCCAGGCTGGATGCGCCGCACTTGGCTGGCGCCGGCCCTTTGTGAGCGCAGGCTGGATGCGCCTGCGCATGGCTGATGGACTCCATGCCTATCCATCAGGGATGTTTTGATTGAATTTTGATTGAGACAAGCCATGAGATGCAGGCATCGCGCAGCCTCCCCACTGGCGCCAGCCGCGCTCGGCCGCCCTACCCTCTAACCCGCTATGGCACTTTTTGAACCGCGCAAGGCCGACGCCGCGCCAGAAGACCGCAGCTCGCTGGCGCGCAAGCGCGTGCGGGCGCCCATCGACTCGGTAGAAGACATGCGCCGCCGCGCGCGCCACCGCCTCATCGGCGCGTGCCTGCTGGTGCTGGCAGCCATCATCGCCTTCCCCATGCTGTTCGATGCCGAACCGCGACCCGAAGTGATCGATGCCCAAGTGAGCGTCGATGGCGGCGATACCGCGCCTGCACGCGGCCGTGGCAACCAAGTGGCGCTGGTTGCCGCCAGTGGCATCCCCAACCACGGCTTGGGCGACGACGAGGAAGTCGTGGAAGATTTATCCCCCGCGCCCGATCGCGCCGCCGCCTCGGGCGCGAAAATCAGCGATGCCAAAGCCACCGTCGCCCCAGCCGCCGTCAGCCTGGCTGCACAGCGCGCCCAACAGGCCAAGCAGCGCGCCCAGGCCGAGCAAGCCGCCGCTCGCAACAAGCCGGCTGAAAAACAGCCGCCCCAAAAACCTGCTGCCAAACCCGCCGAAACAGCGCCTAAACCGGCTGAAAAGACAGCGGCCAAACCTGCGGAAAAAACGGCCAAAGTGACAGAAAAAACTGCGGAAAAATCCCAAGCCAAGCCGAAAGCGCCAGAGAAAACGACCTCAAAGCCGACTGAAAAGCCTGTCCAAAAATCCGACAAGTCCACCCAAGTCGCCAGCGCCAAAGTGCCGGAAAAAGCGCAGGAGAAAGCGATTGAGAAAAAACCTGCGGTGGCCGACAAACCCGCTCCAGCCGCCAAAGCGCCCGCTATCCAGCCGCCACCGCGCCCCGCCGCGAAAGACGAATCGGCTCGCGCGCGTGCATTGCTGGAAGGCCGACAGGTGGATACGCCCGCAAACCGCAGCGATCAAGGACGCTTCATCGTCCAAATTGGCGCTTTTTCCGATGATGCCAAGGTGCGCGAAGTGCGCCAAAAGCTTGAAAGCCTGGGCCTGCGCACCTACACCCAAGTGGTGCAAAGCGGTGGTAGCAGGGCAACGCGCGTGCGCGTAGGCCCCTTTGCCAACCGCGCCGAGGCCGACCGCGCCGCCAGCCGCGTCAAAAGCGCCAACTTGCCCGCGGCCATTCTTTCGCTCTGAGTTTTGCTGCGCCCCCCTGGCTGACAGTCCTCACCTCCATGACGCTGAACGGGTTTGACCTGGCCTTTTTGATGCTGGCCTTTCTTTCTGTGGCCGTAGGCATCTGGCGTGGCTTCGTGTTTGAATGCATCAGCCTGTTGGGCTGGCTGATGGGCGCTTTGGGCGCCATGCGCCTGGGGCCTGAGCTGGGCGTGATGCTTATTTTTGGCTCCATCAGTGACGAGGCCCGGCGCGTGCTGGGCATGCTGGCCGTTTTCATTGTGCTGGTGTTTCTTTCTTCCATGCTCGCCAGCATGGCCAGGCGCTCCATCAAAGCATTGGGCATGCGCCCTGCCGACCGTTTTATCGGCGCGTTGGCGGGTTTTGTGCGCATTGTGCTGCTTGGCGTTTTGCTGGCCGTGGCCATCCATGCGCTACGCTGGAACGACCAGCCATGGTGGACCTCGTCAGCCACCGGGCCGCTGCTGGAGCTGGCCCGTCTGGAGTTGGCCCAATGGCTGCCGGGCTGGACGATCCTGCAAACCCCTCAGTCCCTGCAATTGCCCTCTTTGCCCCCGGCTGGCGCGGCCAGCGCCTTGCCGCTGCTGCCCCATCGGTGAGGCGCCTGTGCCCTCTGCATCCTGGCCTCTACCCGCCCTCATTTGCTTTTTGCCTTATCTACATACAGTCCCCTCCAGGAGATCCACCCCATGTGCGGAATCATCGGCGTCGTCAGCGCAACCCCAGTCAACCAGCTTATCTACGACGCCCTATTGCTGCTGCAACACCGCGGTCAGGATGCCACCGGCATCGTGACCGAGCAGGATCGCAAATTTTTCATGCACAAAGCCAAAGGCATGGTGCGTGACGTCTTTCGCACCCGCAACATGCGCGCCCTGCCCGGCACCACCGGCCTGGGCCAGGTGCGCTACCCCACCGCCGGCGACGCCAACAGCGAGGAGGAAGCCCAGCCCTTCTACGTCAATGCCCCCTTCGGCATCGTGCTGGTGCATAACGGCAATATCACCAATGCCAAAACGCTGCGCCAGGAACTGTTCAACACCGACCACCGCCACACCAACACCACCAGCGACACGGAAGTGCTGCTCAACGTCCTGGCCCACGAGCTGGAACGCAAAACCGCCGGGCAGCCGCTGACCACCGAGGCTATCTTTGCTTCTGTGCGCGCCGTCCACCGCCGCGTACGCGGCTCCTACGCCGTCATCGCCATGATTGCAGGCTATGGCATGCTGGCCTTTCGCGATCCGCACGGCATCCGCCCGCTTTGCCTCAGCCAGCGCCATGCCGATGGCGGCTACATGCTGGCCAGCGAATCGGTTGCGCTGGAGGGCACGGGCTACGCCCTTGCGCGTGATATCCAGCCCGGCGAAGCCATTTTCATCAACCAGCAAGGCGAGATCAGCCAAGCCCAATGCGCAGACCAAGCCAGCTTGCACCCCTGCATCTTTGAGTACATCTACCTGGCGCGGCCTGATTCGGTGCTTGATGGCATCTCCGTTTATGCAGCCCGCTTGAATATGGGCGAAACCCTGGCCCAGCGCGTGCTTTCGGCCGTTCCGCCCAAAGACATTGATGTCGTTATCCCGATTCCTGAGTCCAGCCGCCCCAGCGCCATGCAACTGGCCCAACTCATTGGCAAACCCTACCGCGAAGGCTTTGTGAAAAACCGCTACGTTGGGCGCACTTTCATCATGCCCGGCCAGAGTGTGCGCAAAAAGTCCGTGCGCCAAAAACTCAATGCCATCGCCAGCGAATTCAAAGGGCGCAATGTGTTGCTGGTGGACGACTCCATCGTGCGCGGTACCACCTCTAAAGAAATCGTGCAAATGGCGCGCGAAGCCGGGGCCAACAAGGTCTATATGGCCAGCGCGGCCCCACCTGTGCGCTACCCCAACGTTTACGGCATTGACATGCCCACCACGGCAGAGCTGGTGGCCCACGGCCGCAGTGTGGACGAGATTCGCCAGCTCATCGGCTGCGACGCACTGATTTACCAGGACGTACAGGCCATGAAGCGCGCCGTGCACGCATTGAATCCCGACCTGGATGGCTTTGATGCCTCTTGCTTCGATGGGCAATACATCACGGGTGATATCACCAGCGAATCCATCATGGCGTTGAACGAAGGGCGCAATCCGGCCCAACCCGAAGTGAACGGGGAATAAAGCTTTCCTGATTCAAAATACAGCGTAGCAAAAAGCCGGGCAATGCCCGGCTTTTTGCCAACCTATATGCGCATGCTTTACAGCGGTGGAATACGCAATTTCTGCCCCGGATAAATCTTGTCGGGATGCGTCAACATAGGCTTGTTCGCTTCGAAAATGACGGGGTACTTGTTCGCATCGCCATAGTATTTTTTGGCGATGTGCGACAGCGTATCGCCTTTGACCACATCGTGAAACTGCGCCTCTGGCTCAGGCGTCGTCACACTCATTTGGTTATCGACTTCCGTCACATGGGCCACATTGCCGCAGCACAAGGTGACTTTTTCCAAGTCCTGCTGCGTTTGCGCCACCCCGGTGACGGTCACTTTGCCTGTGGCGCCGTCAAATGCCACTTTGACGCCTGAAACTTGCAGCCCCTGCGTGGCAATGTATTTTTCGATGGCTTGCGCTGCCGTTTGGTTGAGATCAGGCTGCTCGCTGGGCGCAGCCTCAGCGTTTTTGCCCCCAAACAGTTTTTCGCCGGCTTCCTTGATGAAGCTGAAAAGACCCATAGTGCACTCCTATTTAAAAAACAGCCCAAACCGAACGTATGGGACGCCACAGTTTAGCGCCAAAGGGAATTTCAGGCAGCGCACATGAAAATACCGCGCCAAGTCCTGAAACCTGGCGCGACCGATGGCATGCAGCAGAGCTGCCGATAGCATTTGTTTATTGCGGAGCAACCAGCTTGTCGCCCACCGAAACGGGATCATGGCTATCCATGATCAAGCCATAGGAGACGCGATCAAACACCCGGAAAATCAACAGCACGCCATTGGGTTCATCAGGCAAACGCACGCGCCCGCCTTTCTGTTCAGGGTCGCGCGCCAAACGGCCTTTGCGCAGAATTTGCACCACATGGCCAACTTCCATCGCATCGTTGCTGCCCAGATTGATTGCAACCACTTGGCCAGAACCCGCATTGGTCACCGCCTGATCGGCATAAATGGAAACCACCCGACCCTCGATTTGCGGCGGTGGCAAGTGGGGCACAAAATTAGCGTATTCAGCCTCTTCCTTGATCAAATCCAGCTTGTCGCCCACACGCACTTCCGTCACGGCCTTGGTGACTTCCAGGGTAGCTGGACGGTACTCCTCAATGGGACGGCCTTTTTTGTCCACCGCATCTTCAAAGAACTCGTCGCGCACAATCTGTGCCTGACCTACATATTCGCCCTCGTAACCCAGAATGTCCCGGGTTTCGGGATCTTGCAAAGGCTTGGCCTTGCGGAAGATGGAAAAGTGTTTCGGAGAACCTTCGCGCGTGGAAAGCGGCACGGCATCGCTGCCGCGCACGTAAATGCGATCCCCGTTCCCCATAATCAGGCGATCATCCACCGAAGCCAGCACCGTGGGCAAATCGCCCATGTCATTCAAGTCCTTGATGACGGGGCGCACCAAAAATGGCTCAATCAAGTCGCGGCGCACAGTGGGCAGCGGCGCGCTTTCCATAGGCTCCAAACGCACACCCGGGGAAAGTTTCAAGACCCCGCCAGCCCCGCTGGAACGAACGCCCAGACGGGCATAGCCCTCATGGATGTCGAGGTGGAGCACCTGGCCGGGGTAAATCAAATGGGGGTTTTTGATGGTGGATGCATTCATGCCCCACAACTCGGGCCAGCGCCAGGGCTTGCTCAAATACATCCCTGAAATATCCCAAAGGGTATCGCCACGTTTCACGGTGTATGTCTGTGGCGCATCCGCACGCAATTCGTGAACGGGCAAGCCACGAGCCGCGACCTGCTGTGCAATAGCGCGCTGATGGGCGCTGACGGGGTATTTGTGTGCCTGGGCTGGCCCTGCCAACAAGCACGCTGCCATCGCTATGGACAACAGGCCTCCCGCCTGAGGCCACGACCGTGTAATGGAATGGTTTTTTCTGGATAGATTCATAGTCTCACTGCAAATCCCGGGCCAAGCCCAAACAGTTTGCCCTATACACAAGGCGGCAATGCATACACACGCTAACAATCGTCCCAAATTGTGACAAGGCCGCCTGGATTCTCATTGCAAGCCCGGTGCAAAGCAATGCTTTTTTGCCGCCCAACTGTGATCAATGGCAAAAATGGCGAAAATAACGACACTCTAAGCCATCGCCCACCACTACACATGTCCACACTGGAAATTCTCCAATTCCCTGACCCCCGTCTTTTAACCGTTGCCAAGCCCATAGCCCAGGTTGATGAGCGCATCAAAGACATCGCTGCACGCATGCTGGAGACCATGTACGAATCCAACGGCGTCGGTTTGGCCGCAACGCAAGTCAATGTGCATGAGCGCATGTTCGTGATGGATACCACCGAAGAGCGCAACCAGCCCCTGGTGCTGATCAACCCGGAACTGACCTGGGTCAGCGAAGAAAAAACCTGCGGAGACGAAGGCTGCCTCTCCATCCCCGGCATTTACGACAGCGTCGAACGCCACGCCGCCGTTCACGTCAAGGCGCAAGATGAGCACGGCCAATGGCGCACGATTGAGGCCACAGGCTTGCAAGCCGTTTGCATCCAGCATGAGATGGATCACCTCATGGGCAAATTGTTCGTCGATTACCTCTCCCCTCTCAAGCGCAACCGCATCAAAAGCAAAATGCTCAAGCGCGCCAAAGCCTGACCCCAGACACCCTGCACAGCCCCAACCACGGGGCTGTTTCTCTTGCCGCCGATCAGGCGGGACGATTCTTTGGAGGTAATCCCATGGCGTTATCCATTTGCGTTGCACAGCTCAACCCGGCAGTGGGCGATTGGCAGGGCAATCTGGCCCAGGCGCTCGCCGCCGCAGCCCACGCACATGCGCAAGGGCACAACCTGCTGATCTTCCCAGAACTGTTTTTGACCGGATACGCCGCAGGCGATTTGTATGCCAGGCCGCGCTTTTTGCACGATGCCGCGCAAGCATTGCAGCAGTTGCAAGAAGCCAGCACGCAATGGCCTGGCCTGCATATCCTCATCAGCCACGCCGAGGCTTTGGATCCCCACACTCCTTTGCCGCCGGACACCAGCACCCTCCCCCCTGCCAGCCATACCGTCAGCCTGCTGCGCGAAGGCCAGCGCCTGGGCGCTTGGGGCAAGCAAACCCTCCCCAATGAAGGCGCTTTTGATGAAAAACGCTACTTCCTCAGCGGCATTCACCATCGCGCACAACCCGATCCCGTGGTCGAAATTGCAGGCATCCGCCTGGGCATTCTGATTTGCGCCGACGCCTGGAAGGCCGAGCCTGCGGCCCGCGCCAAAGCTGCGGGTGCGCAAGCGTTGCTGGTCTTGAGCGCATCGCCTTTTACCCATGACAAGCCCGCTGCGCGCCTGCGTATGGCACGCGAGCGCACCCAAGAGACCGGCTTGCCCCTGCTTTATGCCAATTTGCTGGGCGGGCAGGACGAGCTGGTGTTCGACGGGCACTCCTTCGCCGTGCAAGCCAACGGGCAAACAGCAGGCCAGGCCCCCGCGTTTGAAGAATGCCTGTGGCCGCTGCGCCTGGCCGCTGGCCCTGACGGCTTGCAATGGCTGAGTGAAAACGGCGCAAGCGGTCCTATCAGCGAAAGCAACGCCAACATCCCTGACGCCCTCCACCATCACGCCACCTGGCAAGCCCTGACGCTGGCCACGCGCGATTACGTACGCAAAAACGGTTTCTCCCACGTCCTCCTGGGCCTATCGGGCGGGCTGGATTCCGCCCTGGTGCTGGCCATCGCGGTGGACGCGCTTGGCGCCGATCGCGTGCACGCCATCATGATGCCCTCGCCCTACACCGCTTCCATCAGCGTGGATGACGCACGCGAGATGGTGCAGCGCCTGGGCGTGCGCTACGATGAAATCAGCATCCGCGAAACCTTCGAAAGCTTCAAACACAGCCTGGCGCCCCTGTTCGCAGGCCGCGCGGAAGACGCGACAGAAGAAAACCTGCAAGCGCGCATCCGTGGCGTCATGCTGATGGCCATCTCCAACAAATTCGGCGGCCTGCTGCTGACCACCAGCAACAAAAGCGAAGTCGCCATGGGCTACTCCACGCTTTATGGCGACAGTTGCGGCGGCTATGCCCCGCTCAAAGACATCTTCAAATCCGAAGCCTTTGCCCTGGCGCGCTGGCGCAACGCCCACACCTTCGGCCTGGGCCCGGCCAACCCCATCCCCGAGCGCATCATCACCCGCCCGCCCAGCGCCGAACTGCGCGAAAACCAGACCGACCAAGACAGCCTTCCCCCCTACGAAATGCTCGACGCCATCGTGCGCCTGCGCATGCAAGAGGAGCACAGCGCCGAGCAAATCATCGCCGCCGGCTACCCAGCAGAGCGCGTAGCGCAAGTCTTCAAACTCTTGCGCATCAGCGAATACAAGCGCCAGCAAAGCGCCCCCGGCCCCAAACTCAGCGCCCGCAGCTTTGGGCGCGACTGGCGCTACCCCATCACCAACCGCTACCGCGATTGAAACAAGAGCGTGTCATCCCCTGGGCTGCGGCCCGGAGCCCAAAGCCGAGCGCACGGCGAAAAACCGCCCCTTCGTATAAATTTACATCAAGAGAAAACAAATTACATACAGATCATGCCGAAACAGGCGTATTTTGTTTCCTTTGATTTATAGTGAAAAACCCTAGGAAACGCTGGAAATCAGCGTTTCCCCTAGGCGTTTGCCCGTGCTGCGCGGCATTTGCCGTGTATGCTCGCCGCCTTGGGGGATCGAGGTCGATCCCTGCAACAATTCAAAGGAGTTCACATGACCTTCCAACTCAAAACCCTCGCCCTGGCCGCTGCTGGCGTGCTGGCTTTCTCCGCTCACGCTGCCGACACCATCAAAATCGCCGCCGTCGGCCCCACCACAGGCCCGGTCACCCAATACGGCGACATGGTTCGCGAAGGGCTGAACACCGCCGTTGAACAAGTCAACGCAGCAGGTGGCGTGCTGGGCAAGAAACTCGAAGTCGTCGTCATCGATGACGCCTGCGAACCCAAGCAAGGCCCCGTTGCCGCCAACCGCGTCGTCAACGACAAAATCCATTACGTCGTCGGCGGCGTCTGCTCCGGCGCCACCATCGCCGCCGCTCCCGTTTATGACGAAGAAGGCGTGGTGATGATTACCGCATCGGCCACCGCCCCGGCCCTGACCGACGGCAAAAACTACCAATACATCTTCCGCACCATCGGCCGCGACGACCAGCAAGGCCCCGCTGCCGCCAAATACATCATCGAGAAGGTCAAGCCGCAAAAAGTCGCCGTCCTGCACGACAAAGCCTCTTACGGTCAAGGCATCGCCAGCTCCGTGCGCAGCACCCTGCAAGCGGCCAACGTTGCCACCCCCATCTTTGAAGGCATCAACGCTGGCGATACGGACTACTCCGCCGTCATCACCAAGCTGAAAACCGAAGGCGTCGATTTCGTCTATTTCGGCGGCTACCACCCCGAAATGGGCCTGCTGTTGCGCCAAGCTGCCGAGCAAGGCCTCAAAGCCAAATTCATGGGCCCGGAAGGCGTCGGCAACCCTGACATCAACGCCATCGCAGGCGAAGCCGTCGAAGGCATGCTCGTGACCCTGCCCGCCGACTTCTCGCAAAACCCCGCCAACGCCGCCATCGTCAAAGCCTTCAAGGACAAAAAACGCGATGCAGCAGGCGCCTTCCAGCTCCCCGCCTATTCCGCAGCCATGGCCATCGTCGAAGGCATCAAAGCCGCTGGCGAAGACAACCCCGAAAAAGTCGCCAACTTCCTGCGCACCGCCAAGATCGCCAGCCCCATTGGCGAACTCTCCTGGAATAAATCCGGCGACCTGAACCACTTTGAGTTCGACGTCTTCACCTGGCATAAAGACGGCAGCAAAACCGTCAACAAATAAGCCGTGCGCCCAGCCGCTGAAGCCGGCTGAAGCTATCCCGGGGCGCCACGCAACGCTTGCATCCCGGGGCTAGCAACACAAACGGGGGGATGGGTTCCAGGCCCATCCCCCCGTTGCCGTGGCTGGCGCCTCACATTGATTTCATTTCAAAGTAAATATCACTTTAATGAATAATTGCCGAAACAATGCAATTTTATTTCCTTTTGATTTATAATAAAATCAACCGAGCGTCCACCGGGCCACGCCAAGCCATTTAAAATGGCCGCCTTGCCAAACGCCCGCCCTGCCGCTTCCCGCAGAGCCGTCTTTTCATGAAATTCCTGTTTGATTTTCTGCCCTTTGTTCTGTTTTACGTCACCTACGTCAAATGGGGCATCTACGCAGCCACTGCCGTCGCCATTGCCGCATCGGCCCTGCAAATCATTGTCAGCCTGGCCCTCGGCCATCAAGTGCAACGCATGCAATGGGTTTCCATGGGGCTGATCGCCGTTTTTGGCGGTTTGGCCCTGATATTGCAAAACCCCATTTTCATCATGTGGCGCTCCTCGGTCGTCAATTGGCTGCTCGCAGCCATGTTGCTCGGCTCCATGCTGATTTTGAAAAAAAATCTGCTCAAAAGCCTATTAGGCACTCAAATCAAAATGCCCGATGCCGCCTGGCGCAGCTTTGTCTGGGGCATGGCCACCTTATTCACCATCATGGGCGCTGCCAATATCGTCATCGCCAAAAACTTCAGTGAATCCTTCTGGGTCAATTACAAAACCTTTGGCAGCCCCGCCATCACCTTTATCGCCATATTGGCACTGATTTTGTTCATCCAGTTCAATCACGGCCAAGAAATCGAAGTAATCAACGACGATACCAAGCCCCCGACGACTCCCCCATCGCAAGATTCGCCATGAGCACCACCCCCAAAGCCGTTACCGCCGAAGCCATTGATGCACGCTTGCGCCAAGTTTTCCAGCCAACGGAACTTCTTGTGATCGACGAGAGTCATCGCCACGCAGGCCATGCAGGCGCCAATGGAACAGGTTTTGGAACCCATTTCAAGGTTCACATTGCTTCACCATTATTTGCCTCATCCTCACGCGTCGCAGCCCATCGCCTTGTGTATGATGCCCTGCGCGACTTTTTCGATGCGGGGCTTCACGCCTTGGCCATCGAACTGAAATAACTTGGCCCAAAACCAATAAGGCATTTCTGTTCAGGCACAGGCATGGGCCTTTGCATCGTGTAGCAATCCATTCAACCCAACCAAGAGGTATTGAAAACTCATGAAAAAACAACTGCTTTCCGTTTTGCTCGCAGGCTCTTTCGCCGCAATGGCCCTGCCCGCTTCTGCGCAAAATCTCGCCACCGTCAATGGCGTAGCCATTCCGCAAGCGCGTTACGATTTTTTCATCAACCAATTTGAGCAAGCCGGCCAAAAGAAAACGCCCGAGCTGGAAGCGCACGTCAAAGAAGAGCTGATTCGCCGCGCCGTATTTGAGCAGGAAGCTCAAAAATTGGGCCTCGAAAAAACCGATGCCTTCAAGGAGGAAATGGAGCTGGCCCGCCAAACCTTCCTCATCCGCGCACTGTTCCAAAAATACCAGAAAGACAACCCTGTCTCCGACGCTGCCGTCAAGGCCGAATACGACAAATACGTGGCAGAAAACAAAGGCAAGGAATACCACTCCTCTCACATCCTTGTTGAAACAGAGGAAGAAGCCAAAGCCATCATTGCCGATCTGAAAAAAGACGCCAGCAAATTCGAGGCCATCGCCAAAGAAAAATCCAAAGACCCTGGCTCAGGCGCCAACGGCGGCGATTTGGGCTGGAGCCGCCCCGAAGCGTACGTGCCTGAATTTGGCGAAGCTCTGAAGAAGCTCACCAAAGGCAAAATGACGGAAACGCCTGTGAAAACGCAGTTTGGCTGGCACATTCTCAAGCTGAAAGACAGCCGCGATATTCAGCCCCCAAAACTGGAAGATGTGAAACCACAAATCCAGGAAGCGTTGGGACAAAAGCAATTGGCCGAATTCCAGGAAAAGCTGTACAAGGCTGCCAAGATCGAGAAATAAGAATTGATCTACCCATAAAAAAATCCGCCTTGAAGGCGGATTTTTTTATGGGCGGCCGAAATCAAATTTTGGCCATATTGATGTACTGGCTATACGGGAAATCCGAAGCGCGACTCCACAAGATTTGATCGCGCTGGAAGGCGCGCAAATCCTGGTAAATCTTTTTGAATTCCTCGTTTTTCGCTTCATGCTCGGCAAAGACTTCCATCGCCGCTTTGAAACCTGCATCCATGATTTCCTTGGAAAAGATTTTGAGTTGCGTTTTATCGGCAATCAATTTTTTCAGGGCAATCGGATTATTCGCTGAGTAATAGGAGGTCATATCCGCAGCAGCCGTGCGCATGGCCGTTTGCAGCATCAGTTGGTACTCGGGCGAAAGGGCTTTGTATTTTTTCAGGTTGATGAAAAACTCCAGCTCCGCACTCGCTTCCCACCAGCCTGGATAGTAGTAATAGGGGGCCACGCGGTTGAACCCCAATTTTTCATCATCAATGGGGCCGACGAACTCTACCGCATCCAGCGTGCCTTTTTCCAGCGCGGTGTAAATATCGCCAGCGGGGATGTTTTGCGCCACCACGCCCAGTTTGGCCATGGTTTCACCAAACAGGCCACCGCCCAGGCGCATTTTCAGGCCCTTGAAGTCTTCGGGCGATTTGATTTCCTTGCGGTACCAACCGCCCATTTGGGTGCCCGTATTGCCGGATGATGCGCTGAAAAAGTTGTATTTTTCAAAGAAAGCATCCAGATATTTTCGGCCATTGCCGTGGTCTTTCCAGGCATTCATTTGCAGGGCTGTCAAACCAAAGGGAATGGCGCAACTGAAGGCAAAAACGGCATCCTTGCCGGTGAAGTAATACCCTGCCGTCTGTGCCATGTCGATGGTGTCATTTTGCAAGGCGTCCACCACGCCAAAAGCGGGCATCAGCTCACCGGCAGGATGCACGGAGATTTCAAATTTGCCACCGGACATGCCTTTGACCAGCTCAGCCATTTTTTCCGCCACGCCAAACAAACTGGGCAGGGATTTGGGAAAGCTTGACGCCAAGCGCCAACGCACTGCCGGCTGGGCATGAGCGGCGGGAGCTACGCCTGCGGCGAGAACGCCAGCTACGCCTGCCGTTTTGAGAATTGAGCGACGGTCCATGAGATGTCTCCAGTCAAAGGTTGACAAAAAAGTTGCCAAAAGGCATGCGCCGTGGGATGCGCTTTTGAAAGTTTATGCCATTTTTCAATAAGGTTTGCACTGCAAATCGACGGGCTGCCCATTTTTACAAAATGGGTTGCTTGCGCATCACACATTTTCGGATTTTCCGTGCATGAAAATGGCGGCCAGTGCCGCCATTTTTTTCTTATCCAGCGTTTTTCAGGAAATCTCAGGATACTTTGCTTCAATCCCCTTTACGCTTGGGATGGCTTAAAGCTTGATCGAGTTGATGTACTGGTTGTACGGGAATTCGGAAACGCGGTTCCAGAGGATTTGGTCTTTCTGGAAGGCGCGGAAGTCCTGGTGGATTTTCTTGAATTCCGCGCTCTTGCTTTCATGCTCGGCGAAGACTTCCATCGCGGCCTTGAAGCCCGCATCCATGATGCTCTTGGGGAACATTTTGAGCTGGGTTTTCTCGGCGACCAGTTTTTTCAGGGCGATGGGGTTGAACGTCATGTAAGCCGAAGTGGTTTCGGCAGCGGCGACGCGCATGGCGGCCATCAAGATGGCCTTGTTTTCGGGCGAAAGTTCGTTGAACTTCTTGATATTGGTGAAGAACTCAATATCGGCGCTGGCTTCCCACCAGCCGGGGTAGTAGTAGAAAGGAGCGACTTTGTTCAGGCCAAGCTTTTCGTCGTCGAACGGGCCGACGAATTCCACCGCATCCAGCGTACCTTTTTCCAGCGCGGTGTAAATGTCGCCAGCGGGGATGTTTTGCGCCACCACGCCCAGTTTGGCCATGGTTTCACCAAACAGGCCTCCGCCCAGGCGCATTTTCAGGCCTTTGAAGTCTTCGGGCGATTTGATTTCCTTGCGGTACCAGCCGCCCATTTGGGTGGTGGTGTTGCCGGCGCTGGCGGTGAAGAAGTTGTATTTTTCGAAGAAGGCGTTGAGCAGCTTGCGACCATTGCCGTGGTCTTTCCAGGCATTCATCTGCAAGGTTGTCAAACCAAAGGGTACGGCGCAGCTAAAGGCGAAGATGGAATCCTTGCCCGTGAAGTAATAGGCCGCGCTTTGCGCCATGTCGATGGTGTCGTTCTGCAAGGCATCCACCACGCCGAAAGCGGGCATCAGCTCGCCAGCGGGGTGCACGGAGATTTCAAATTTACCGCCAGACATGGCTTTGACCTGTTGGGCCAGGATTTCCGCACTGCCAAACAGCGTCGGCAAGGATTTCGGAAAGCTCGATGCCAGGCGCCAACGCACGGCGGGTTGAGCATGAACGGCGGGGGCTACGCCTGCTGCCAAAACGCCAGCGACGCCAGCGCCTTTAAGAATGGAACGACGGTCCATGGATGGGTTCTCCAAAAAAAGTTAATGCCCCGCCCTCGTAGGGCGGCACAAGCGGACGATTCTAGTAAGGGATTGGGCTTGCGGGGAGAAAGGAAAACCCTGTATGCCTGCGTTGGGCAAAATTTTCCCCAAAAAAGATATATTTATCAATCAAAGGAAAATACAATTTATATATAACATGCCAAAAATAGGTTGTTTCATTTCCTTTTGATTTGTAAATTATCGATTTTGCGCTTTCAGCAACTGCATCAGCCCCTGCCAGGCGGCTTGTTGCGCTGGATCTTGCACTGCGGCTGGGGCGGTGGACGAGGCGGCTTCATCCAGCAGGCGGGCCAGCACTGCGGGGTGCGGCAGGATGGCGCCCATGAACAGAAGCTGCCCCCCCGCCCTTCCTAGCGCAATGCTGGGGAAGGTTTCAATATCCACATCGCCCAAGGCCTGCGCTACCGTCTCATCCTCCACATCCAGCCAGGCGCTGGAGAAGGGCTGCGCGCGCGCTACGGTGTGCGTGCGCACGAGGTGTTGAAATTGCGGCTCAAATTCGCGGCAAACGCCGCACCATTGGGCGCACAGGCCGACCAGATACAAAGGCTCCGGTGGCGGGAGCAGCGCCTTTTCATCACGCAGCTCGGGCGGTGGAGCGGGCACGGCTGAGGGCATAGGTGCGCCTTGGGGAGAATCTCATTCAGGCCGCGCGGGCACGAGAATGTCGCGCTGCCCATTGCTGCTCAGCGCCCCCACCAGGCCTGCCTGCTCCATGTCTTCCAACAGACGGGCGGCGCGGTTGTAGCCGATGCGCAGTTTGCGCTGCACGTGGGAGATGCTGGATTTGCGGTCTTTGAGCACGATCTCCACGGCCTGGTCGTACAGCGGGTCTTTTTCGCCGCCGCCCGCGCCTGCGGGCGTGCCTTCGAAGTCCACGGCCCAATCGCTTGGTGTCTCGCTGCTAACGCCCTCGAGCACGCCGTCGATGTAGTCGGCCTCGCCCATGCTTTGCTTGATGAATTCGACCACGCGGTGCACTTCGTCGTCGCTGACGAAAGCGCCGTGCACACGCACGGGCAGGCCGGTGCCGCCTTTCATGTAGAGCATGTCGCCCATGCCCAGCAGGGCTTCGGCGCCCATCTGGTCGAGGATGGTGCGGCTGTCGATCTTGCTGCTGACCTGAAAGGCAATGCGCGTGGGCACGTTGGCCTTGATCAGGCCGGTGATGACGTCCACGCTGGGGCGCTGCGTGGCCAGGATGAGGTGGATGCCAGCGGCGCGCGCCTTTTGCGCCAGGCGGGCGATGAGTTCTTCGATCTTCTTGCCCACCACCATCATCAAATCGGCCAGCTCGTCGATGATGATGACGATGTGCGGCAGGGCTTCAAGCGGCTCGGGGTCTTCGGGCGTGAGGCTGAAAGGGTTGCCGATGATCTCGCCCGCTTCCTGCGCGGCCTTGATCTTGGCGTTGTAGCCGGCCAGGTTGCGCACGCCCAGCTTGCTCATGAGCTTGTAGCGCCGCTCCATCTCGGCCACGCACCAGTTCAGGCCGTGCGCGGCCTGCTTCATGTCGGTCACCACCGGGCACAGCAGGTGCGGGATGCCTTCGTAGACGCTCATCTCCAGCATCTTGGGGTCGATCATCAGCAGGCGCACTTCGCTGGGCTCGGCCTTGAACAGCAGCGAGAGAATCATGGCGTTGATGCCCACGGACTTGCCCGAGCCGGTGGTGCCGGCCACCAAGCAATGCGGCATCTTGGCCAGGTCGGCCACGATGGGCTTGCCGATGATGTCCTTGCCCAGGCCCAGCGCCAGCTTGGATTTCTCGTCCTGATAGACCTCCGAGGAGAGGATTTCCTTGAGCTGGATGGACTGGCGGCGCGCATTGGGCAGCTCCAGCGCCATGTAGTTCTTGCCCGGGATGGTCTCGATCACGCGGATGGACATCAGCGACAGCGAGCGCGCCAAATCCTTGGAGAGGTTGACGATTTGCGCGCCCTTGACGCCCGTGGCCGGCTCGATCTCGTAGCGCGTGACCACCGGGCCTGGCTGGGCATCGACCACGCGCACTTCCACGCCGAAGTCCTTGAGCTTTTTCTCGATCAGGCGGCTGGTCATTTCCAGCGTTTCGGGAGTGACGGTTTCCTGCTTCAGCGCCACCGGGTCAAGCAGCTCGACCGTGGGCAGCAGGCCGCTTCTGGCATCGTCGAACAAATGCTTCTGGCGCCTGACTGGGGTGGCAATCAAAGCCGTTTCATTAGCGGCTATTGGGCTGGGATCGTCCCACAACGGCTCCAGGCGCTCCTCAGGCGTGGTGGTGGCATACGTCTTGCCCGGGGCTGGTTCTTCATCCCACGGCAAAACCTGGCTGGCGGTATAGGCGGGCATCGGCGCGGTGGCCTCGGGCCCATCGGCGTGCGCCGCATCTTCGCGTTGCGGCGGCATTGGCGTCAGCAGTTCCGGCTCAATGTCACGCAGGGGGGGCAGCTTGTCCTCGGGCATTGGCTGGGGCGGCTGCGCCTCTTTCTCCAGCACTTCGCGGGAGAGCACCACATCGCGGGCGCTGTGCGCTTCGCGTTCGCGTTGCGCGCGCCGGCCGGCACGGGCATCGCGCAGGCGCTCATAGCCAAGCCGCGCACGATCAATCCACTTTTCTACCCAGGCGCCCGTGCGCTCAGCCACCCTGCCCCAGGAAAAGCCCAGCACCCAGGAAAGCGCCAGCAGGGCCAGCACCGTGGCGGCCACGGTTGACCCCGTATAGCCCAGCCAATGCACTGCCAGCGGCCCAATCCAGAAACCCAGCGCGCCGCCGGAATGGTCAGGCAGGCTGTCTTCCAGCCGATACAAGCGCGTCCACTCCAGCACCGCACAGGCGCACAGCAGCAAGGCCACCCACAGCAACCATAGCAAACGCCGTGCCCACAGGCGCAACATCAGCAAGCGATCGTCCGTGCGCGGCGCTGTCTTGCCGCGCAGCCAGGCCCTGAAAGTCCACCACCACAGCAGCGCCAACGCCGCCACCAGTACCCAAACGGTGTAGCCAAACAGGAAATAGCTGATATCGGCCCAGTACGCGCCCACATGGCCCAGCCAGTTCTGCGTCTGCTGGCGGGCAGGCTGCCCTGAAGACGACCAGGCTGGATCCAGCGGGGAGTAACTCGCCAGCGATGCCACCCACGCCACACCCAGAACCAGCGCCATGAACAAAAGCGCGTCCTGCCCCAGGCGGCTGATGAAACCCTGGGTCATATCCTGCGCCGAAGAATTGAACGTATTGGTAGAACGAGATCGCGATCGCATCAGTCTCCTGGCGTCAAAAATTGCACAACTGCATCCAATTTTCGCCTTTTCACTGCAATCAAAACTCTATTGCGGCGAAAAGCGCGCCTTACATACAGCCAATTGATGGCGCCAACCCCCTCAAAGCCCCACAGGCCATCCTGAAGATGGCCTGTGGAAGTGAAATAAAGAAGAAAACTGCCCAGAGCAGTAGCAGCACCGGGCACAGGGTTGAGTCAAAGCCGCCGCCCCTGGCCCCCATGCGCCTGCCTACAATGCCATACGCAGCCGCTTGGCGCCACCGCCCTTGCGCCGGATTATCGCAAACCCTAGTCCCTGCGGCTTTTTCGTACCAGATTTTTCAACGGGGAAAACATGAGCACTTCCAACACATTACACGCCAAAGTTCTGATTCTGGGTTCAGGCCCTGCGGGCTACACCGCTGCGGTTTATGCCGCTCGCGCCAACCTGCAACCCGTTCTCATCACCGGCATGGCCCAGGGCGGCCAACTGACCACCACGACCGAAGTGGACAACTGGCCCGCCGACTTTGCGGGCGTGCAAGGCCCGGAGCTGATGGAGCGTTTTCTCAAGCATGCCCAGCGCTTCAACACCCAAATCGTCTTCGACCACATCCAGCAAGTGGACCTCTCGCAACGCCCCTTCACCCTCAAAGGCGACAGCGGAACCTACACGGCAGACACCCTCATCATCGCCACCGGCGCGTCTGCGAAATACCTGGGCTTGCCATCGGAAACCGCCTTCATGGGGCGCGGCATTTCCGCCTGCGCCACTTGCGATGGTTTTTTCTATCGCGACCAGGACGTCGCCGTCGTCGGCGGCGGCAACACGGCCGTGGAAGAAGCCCTTTACCTCTCGGGCATTGCGCGCAAAGTCACCCTCATCCACCGCCGCGACAAATTCCGCGCCGAACCCATCATGATCGACAAGCTGATGGAAAAAGTGCAGCAAGGCAAGATCGAACTCAAGCTGCTGCATGTGCTCGATGAAGTGCTGGGCAACGACAGCGGCGTCACGGGCGTGCGCATCAAGCACGTCGAAAGCGGCGCAACGGAAGACGTCGCCGTGCATGGCGCGTTTATCGCCATTGGTCACTCCCCCAATACAGGAATTTTCCAAGGCCAATTGGCTATGGAAAATGGCTATATCGTCACCCAGGGTGGCCATGCCGGTTTTGCTACCCAAACCAGCGTGCCCGGTGTATTCGCCGCAGGCGACGTGCAAGACCATGTTTATCGCCAAGCCATTACCAGCGCGGGCACAGGCTGCATGGCCGCATTGGATGCGCAGCGGTTTCTTGAGCAGTCTTGCGAAACATAAAAAAACTCTCGAGAAACCAGAGTTTACACAACAGCGTCATCTAGCCCTCTAGAATTGCAAAAGCTCAGGCAATCATCTGAAAAAGTTTTCTTTTTATCAACCAAAGGAGTCGAAATATGAAAATGAAACACCTCATCGCTGGCGCATTTGCTTGCGCATCCCTTTCCGCCGTGGCGGCCGGCCATTCGGTCAGCTATTCCTGCGATCAAGGGCGCCATGTGACCGTGAACTACAAGTTCAACAAAATGGGCGTTCCCGTTAGTGCAGAGGCCAGCATTTTGGGCAGCAAACAGGTTTTGCAATACGATCTGCAAAATTCCGACAATGTGGATACCGTCTTTAAAAACAAAACCGGATATCGCCTTTCGTCCAACGAGATGAACTCCAAAAATTACCGCAGCTCGCAAATCATCATTACCTCCCCCAATGATGAAATCCTGTTCAAAAATTGCCAGGTTTCCTCCAAAGCAGGCGCGCAAAAACCGACAGCAGCGGCCTCCTCCAGTTCGGTTGCATATTCCTGCCAGCAAGGCCGCTTGAACATTGATTACAAATTCAATAACGTCGGCATTCCTGTCAGCGCCACCGCCCAACTTCAGGGTAAGCGCCGTACCCTTCAATACGATTTGAATAATTCGGATAGTGTTGATACTGTCTTCAAAGGCCAAGGCTACCGCATCAGCACAGAGGCCATGACGCGCGACAACTTCCGCTCGCTGGCCGTCATGGTGACTGGGCCTGACGACAACATCCTCTACAAATCCTGCATGCCTGCAAAATAAAAAAGCCCAGGCATATCGGCCCAGGCTTTTCCCCCCTCTCAAGCCGCACCGAACCAGTGCGGCTTTTTCATGCCCAAAAATTACAATTCAAAAGAAAAGAAATCTACATATTATGGCATGTTGAGCAAGGATTCAAATTTCCTTTGATTTGTAATCTATCGAATGCCGGGCAGCCACCGCCTGCCCAGGCGATTCAACGGCGTTTCTACCCACCTGAAGTAAGCCCACGAGGCCAAGACCGTCAGCAACAAATAGCTCAATAACGACAGCTTGCCGCCGCTCCACCATAACAAACCCGGGATGCGTGGAAACAGCAAGCCATACAAAATGACCAGCAAAGGAATATGCAGCAAATACAAGGCGTAAGATGCATCGCCCAGGCGATGCAATAAAGAGCAAAACGCCCCACGCCCAGATGGCGCCAAAGCTGCAACGGCAACCAAACCAACCGAGGCCGTGCCAAAAAACAGCACCCGCTCCGGGTAATAGAGAAACGCCGCCATGCCAACGCCTTGCAGCCCGCCATATTTTTGATAATAGACGCTGGCTGCAATTGCCATCACCGTTGCAAGCAGCCACCAATGCACAGGTTGGCGCGGATAACGGTGGAGAAGCTCACTGAGCAAAAATCCGGCTAAAAACTCCAGAATCAGCGGCGAAGTCAAAAACACCTGGAAGATGAAAGACAGGCTTTGATACCGCTCAGGCAGATAAAGCCCATGCGCAAAGCCCCACATGACATACATCGCCAGCGACAGAAAGAGCGCCGCCAATATCGCCCAGGCCCATTTTCTCGAAATGAGCAGCACCAGGCCAATCAGCAAATAGAAATACAGCTCATAACTCAAAGTCCAGGACACGTTGAGCAAATAATATTCCTGCGGCCACAGCAAGAATGAGCCTAGCCTGCTGATTTCAGGCCCCTGGAAAATGCCCAGCCAGATGCTCAACCCCAAAGTCAGGAAAAAAGCTGGCCAGTAGCCCGAATAAATGCGCCAGAAACGGCGCATGACAAAACCACCTGCCGCTTGAGGGCCTGGGGATATGTTTCTGGTCGTCTGGGCCATGATAAAGCCGCTGATGACGAAGAAAATATCTACCCCGGCAAAGCCGTACAGCGATATTTCCGTAATAAAGGCTGGGATTTTTGCGTAATGGGCCGGGTGGATATTGGGCGGCAGCGTATGGTGCAATACGACCAGAAACGCGGCAAAAAAGCGCAGGATTTGTATATTCTGAATAATCATGAATGGCCTATCTGGGAATGCCCTGAGCGAATCCTAACGCCCATTTTGCAACGCCCATTTTTCACCGCATGCGGCCCAAGCCCCGCATGCCCTGCGCCAGGCGGGGCCTTGCAGCGTTTACAGCGTGCAGGAGACGCAGCCCTCGACTTCCGTGCCCTCCAGCGCCATCTGGCGCAGGCGGATGTAGTAAATGGTCTTGATGCCCTTGCGCCAGGCGTAGATCTGCGCCTTGTTCACATCGCGCGTGGTGGCGGTGTCGCGGAAGAACAGCGTCAGCGACAGGCCCTGATCCACGTGGCGCGTGGCAGCGGCGTAGGTGTCGATGATTTTCTCCGGGCCGATTTCGTAGGCGTCCTGGTAGTACTGCAGGTTGTCCTGCGACAGGTAGGGCGCGGGGTAGTACACGCGGCCGACCTTGCCCTCCTTGCGGATTTCGATCTTGGCGACGATGGGGTGGATGCTGCTGGTGGAGTTGTTGATGTAGGAGATCGAGCCGGTGGGCGGGATGGCCTGCAGGTTCTGGTTGTAGATGCCGTGCTGCTGGATGCTGGCCTTGAGGGCCTTCCAGTCCTCCTGCGTGGGGATGGCGATGCCGGCCTGCTCGAAGAGCTGGCGCACGCGGTCGGTCTTGGGCTGCCACTTCTGGAAGATGTATTTGTCGAAATACTCGCCGCTGGCGTACTTGGAAGCCTCGAAGCCCTTGAAGGTTTTGCCGGTCTCGATGGCCAGTTGGTTGGAGGCGCGCAGCGCGTGGTAGGTGATGGTGTAGAAGTAGATGTCGGTGAAGTCGATGCCTTCTTCGCTGCCGTAGAAGATTTTTTCGCGCGCCAGGTAGCCGTGCAGGTTCATCTGCCCCAGGCCGATGGCGTGCGAGTCGTCATTGCCCTGGGCGATGGAGGGCACGCAGCGGATGTCGCTCATGTCGGAGACGGCCGTCAGCGCGCGGATGGCCATCTCCACCGTCTTGGCGAAGTCGGGCGAATCCATGGTCTTGGCGATGTTCAGGCTGCCCAGGTTGCAGGAGATGTCCTTGCCGATGGTTTCGTAGCCCAGATCGTCCACGTAGTGCGAAGGCTCGTTGACCTGCAAGATCTCCGAGCACAGATTGCTCATGTTGATGCGCCCCTTGATGGGGTTGGCGCGGTTGACCGTGTCCTCGAACATGATGTAGGGGTAGCCCGATTCGAACTGGATCTCGGCCAGGGTCTGGAAGAACTCGCGCGCGTTGATCTTCTTTTTGCGGATGCGCGGGTCGTCCACCATCTCGCGGTATTTCTCGGTGACGGAAATATCGGCCATGGGCTGGCCGTAAACGCGCTCGATGTCGTAGGGCGAGAACAGATACATGTCCTCGTTGTTCTTGGCCAGCTCGAAGGTGATGTCGGGGATGACCACGCCCAGCGACAAGGTCTTGATGCGGATTTTTTCGTCGGCGTTCTCGCGCTTGGTGTCCAGAAAGCGCAGGATGTCCGGGTGGTGGGCGTTGAGGTACACCGCCCCCGCGCCTTGGCGCGCGCCCAGTTGGTTGGCGTAGGAAAAAGCGTCTTCGAGCAGCTTCATGATCGGGATCACGCCCGAGGACTGGTTCTCGATGTGCTTGATGGGCGCGCCCGCCTCGCGGATGTTGCTCAGGCAAAAGGCCACGCCGCCGCCGCGCTTGGACAGTTGCAGCGCCGAGTTGATGGAGCGGCCGATGGACTCCATGTTGTCCTCGATGCGCAGCAAAAAGCACGAGACCAGCTCGCCGCGCTGGCGCTTGCCGCAGTTGAGGAAGGTCGGCGTGGCCGGCTGAAAGCGCCCGCTGATGATCTCGTGCATCAAGTCCATGGCCATGGCCTCGTCGCCGCGCGCCAGCGTCAGCGCCACCATGCACACGCGGTCCTCGTATCGCTCCAGATAGCGTTTGCCGTCAAAGGTTTTCAGCGTGTAGCTGGTGTAGTACTTGAAGGCGCCCAGAAAGGTCGGGAAGCGGAATTTGTGCGCATAGGCCGCATCCCAGAGCTTTTGCAAAAAGGCAAAGTCGTACTGCGCCAGCACCTGGCCTTCGTAATAGCCTTTGTCCACCAGGTAATCGAGCTTTTCCTTCAGGTTGTGGAAAAACACCGTGTTCTGGTTCACGTGCTGCAAGAAGTACTGCCGCGCGGCCAGCCGGTCCTTGTCGAGCTGGATTTCGCCGTTCGGCCCGAACAGGTTGAGCATGGCGTTAAGCGCGTGGTAGTCCAGCGCCTGATCTTGCGACGAAACGCCTGCCCCCACAGGCTTGACTTCAGGCTTGAGAGGTTCGGGACGAAGGGCGATAGTCATGACAGCATTCGGGAAAAAAACAGAAAAATCAAAAAGGAGAAACGTCGCAGGAATGGCTCAAGCAATGTGTGCGGCGCTTGCCTGCAAAAATGCCCGCACCCCGGCGCGCACGCGCTCCACATCGTCACTGGTGCCCAGCAGCTCAAACTTGTAAAGCAGCGGCACCTGGCACTTTTGCGCGATCACCCGGCCAGCGATGCCATAGGCTTGGCCAAAGTTGGTATTGCCAGCCGTGATGACCCCGCGCAACAAAGCCCGGTTGGCGGCCTGGTTCAGAAAGTGGATCACGGGCTTGGGCACAGCGCCTTCGAGCTTGCCGCCCCCATACGAAGGAACGATGAGCACATAGGGCGCGTCCACCTTGAATTGCGCGGCGGCGCTGTTGCTCAAGGGAATGCGCTGTGCCGGCAGGCCCAGCTTGGCCACAAACCGATGGGTGTTTTCGGAAACGGTCGAGAAATAAACAATCATGGCGCGGCGACACGCCAGAGCCCCCGCCCAAACCTTGCACGCCGGCCGGTGGCACGGGCAGGGCTTCTCGTGTCGGTTCTTTCGCTCGGTTTTCGCTCGGTGTTCG
>JAUMYU010000089.1 GCA_030528485.1 Comamonadaceae bacterium | reverse complement strand
CCTCGCCGCGGCACCCGCCTCCCCCACTGCTGCGCCCGCCTCCCCCACTGCCCGGCATGTGCTGTGCATGAAGTGGGGCACGAAATACGGGCCGGAATACGTCAACCGCCTCTACGCCATGGCGCGCCGCCACTTGAGCGGCGCGCTGCGTTTCATTTGCCTGACTGACGACGAGCAAGGCATCCGCAGCGAGGTCGAGTGCTTTCCCATCCCCGAGCTGGATTGGCGGCGCTACCCCAGCCAGCCCGACCGCGCCTGGAAAAAACTCGCCACCTTCTCGCCCGATTTGTGCGAGCACTATGGCCTGCGCGGCACCGCCCTGTTTCTGGATCTGGACGTGGTCGTCGTCGGCGCGCTCGATCCCTTCTTCGAGCAGCCCGGCCCGTTTCGCATCATTCACGACTACGCCCGGCCCTGGAAAAAGCGCCGCATCACCGGCAACTCCTCCGTCTATCGGTTTGAAATCGGCGCGCATCCGGACGTGCTGGAATATTTCCAGCAACACGTCGCCCAGGTGCAGCAACGCTTTCGCAACGAGCAAGCCTACCTCTCGGACTACCTGCACCGCCAGGGCCAACTGGCCTATTGGCCCGAAGGCTGGTGCCCCAGCTTCAAATACCACTGCATCCCCGCCTGGCCCACCAACTTCTGGCGCGAGCCGTTCATCCCCGAAGGGGCCAAGGTCATCGTCTTTCACGGTGAATGCAACCCGCCCGACGCCCTGGCAGGCCGGCGCAACCGGCGCTTTCGCTACATCCGCCCCGCAAGCTGGATTCAGCGCGACTGGATCGATGTCGCCAACCAGATTTGAAAGCCCCACCCAATCATCCAATCAAAGGAAAACTCACCCATTGGTACACATGCCAAAACAAGGTGATTTTCATTCCTTTTGAATTGTAAAAATAATCGCGAAACTGCCCTTTCCCACCCCTTCGCCATGAGTGACACCCCCCGCCGCAAAAGCCCTCTGGCCCGCTGGGCCATGCTGGCGTTCTTCCTGTTCAACATCGTGCTGTTTTCCGGCCTGGGCATCTGGCAAGTGCAACGCCTGGCCTGGAAGAAAGAACTGGTGGCGCGCATCGCCTCGCGCACGCAGGCCGCCCCCGTGCCCGCGCCGCTGACGCCCACCGAATGGGCCGCGCTGACGGCCGACAACGCCGAATATCGCCACATCACCCTGGAAGGCCAACTGCTGCGCGACCAGGAAGTAGCCGTCTATACCAACACCGCCCTGGGCGCGGGCTACTGGGCCATGGCCCCGCTGCTGGTGGGCGCTGCCCAGCAGCCTGACGGGCCGCAGCAGCCCGCCCAAGCCATCGTCTGGATCAACCGCGGCTTTGTGCCCAGCGCGCTGCGCCAATACGCCCAGCGCCCCGAAGCCCCCAGCGCCCAGGTGCGCATCACCGGCTTGCTGCGCCTGCCTGACAAGCCTCACCTCTTTCTGCGCGAAAACGTGCCGCAGGAGGACCGCTGGTACCGCCGCGTGCCCGCCGAGTTTTCCGCCGCGCGCCCCCTGCCCGCCGCCGGGGCCAACGGCCTGCCCACTGCGCCCTACTTCGTGCACGCCCACACGGCCACCACCGAAGCCGCCAACGCCGAATGGCCACGCGCGGGCCTGCCCCTGGCCACCTTGCGCAACAACCATTTGAGCTATGCGCTGACCTGGTTCACCCTGGCGCTGATGAACGTGGCCGCGCTGGTGTTCTTGCTGCTCGCAGGCCGCCGCCAGGCACAGTCGGCCCAGGCGCGGCAGCAGCAGGCGTGATGCGTCAACAAAACCCGGCGCAGTGCGTTGCTGAGAACCTGTTGAAAGTCTCGGCGCGAGCGGGCAAGAAGCGGTTTGGGATGGGCTGCAAGGCGCCACCTTGCGCATATCACGCAGCCATAGCCCCCGCTATGGCGAGGCTTTGCAACGCCGCAGACCGCCCAAACCCGCTCCCTTGACCCGCCATGCAGAGACTTGGAACAGGTTCTGAGGCGCGCTTGCCCCCCTTCTGACGATATGACCGCCCAGCCTTCTTCCGCGACTTCCGCCGCGACCTCCACCACAACTTCCGCCGCATCCTCCCCCGCCCTCACGCACCCCTGGCCCGCGCTGCCGCTGGCCGCTGGCGAGCGGGTGCTCAGCGCCCTGACCCTGGATGTGCGGGAAGATTTGCACTTTGGCCTGGGGCGGCTGGTGCTGACCGATCAAGCCTTGCTGGCCTGGCCCGCCCCCGCCGGAATGGAGCAAGCCCAAGCCCCCAAAGGCTGGGCGCGCTACCCGCTGGACGGCCAGCACGAGCTGCGCTTTGCCGAGCAGGCCGCACTCGTCACCCTCAGCCTGCACACGCCCCGGGCGCGGCTGGCCGTTTGGCGACTCACCCAGCAAGGCAGCGTGCAGGCGCAGCGCCTGGTCGAGCACTTCAAGGCCCAGGTGCAGGGCGACGCGCAAAGCGCCCAGCGCGCGCTGGACATGTCCACCTGCACCGCCTGCGGCGCCGCCCTGCCGCAAGGCAGCAGCGCCTGCACCGCCTGTGCCGAGAAGGAAGAAGAAGCGCCCGTCTCCAGTTGGGTGCTGCTGCGCCTGCTGCGCTTTGCCAGGCCCTACCGCAAACTCATCGCGCTGGGCTTTGCGCTGACGCTGGCATCGACGGCCGCCACGCTGGTGCCGCCGTACCTGACCATCCCGCTGATGGACGACATCCTCATCCCCTACCAATCGGGCCAGCCCATCGACGCCGCTCTGGTGGCCTGGTACCTGGGGGCGCTGCTGCTCTCGGCCCTGGTGGCCTGGGCGCTGGGCTGGAGCCGCACCTACGTGCTCTCGCTGGTCTCCGAGCGCATCGGCGCCGATTTGCGCACCACCACCTTCAACCACCTCATGCGCCTGTCGCTGGACTACTTCAGCAGCCGCCGCACGGGCGATCTCATCACCCGCATCGGTTCCGAGACCGACCGCATCAACACCTTTCTCTCGCTGCACGCGCTGGATTTCGCCACCGACGTCATCATGATCGTCATGACGGCGGCCATCTTGCTGTCCATCGACCCCACGCTGGCGCTGGCCGCCCTCGTGCCGCTGCCCTTCATCTTCATCCTCATCCAGCGCGTGCGCGCCAAGCTCAAGGTGGGCTTTGAGCGTTCCAGCCGCGTCTGGTCGCAAATCACCAACGTGCTCGCCGACGCCATCCCCGGCGTGCGCGTGGTCAAAGCCTTTGCGCAGGAGGAGCGCGAGCAGGAACGCTTTGCCCAGGCCAACCGCGTCAACCTCATCGCCAACGACCGCGTCAACCGCGTCTGGTCGCTGTTCTCGCCCACCGTCACGCTGATGACCGAGGTCGGCACCCTCGTCGTCTGGGCCTTCGGCATCTGGCTGGTCGCAGACGACACCATCACCGTGGGCGTGCTGGCGGCCTTCATCGCCTACATCGGGCGCTTTTACACGCGGCTCGATTCCATGAGCCGCATCGTCAGCATCACCCAGCGCGCCGCCGCCGGGGCCAAGCGCATCTTCGACATCCTCGACCACGTCTCCACCGTGCCCGAACCTGCCCGGCCCACGCCCCTGCCCGCCGTGCAAGGCCATCTGCGCCTGAAAAACCTCGGCTTTCGCTACGGCAGCCGCACCGTGCTGCGCAACCTCAACCTGGAGATCGCGCCGGGCGAGATGATTGGCCTGGTAGGCCACAGCGGCTCGGGCAAATCCACCCTGGTCAACCTCATCTGCCGCTTTTACGACGCCAGCGAAGGCGCCATCCTGTGCGACGGCATCGACTTGCGCCACATCGCCGTGGCCGACTACCGCCGCCACATCGGCCTGGTGCTGCAAGAGCCGTTTTTGTTCTTCGGCACCGTGGCCGAGAACATCGCCTACGGCAAGCCCGATGCCACGCGCGAGGAAATCATCGCCGCCGCCCGCGCCGCCCACGCGCACGACTTCATCCTGCGCCTGCCTCACGGCTACGACTCGCTGGTGGGCGAGCGCGGCCAAAGCCTCTCGGGCGGCGAGCGCCAGCGCATCAGCATCGCCCGCGCGCTACTCATCGACCCGGCCATCCTCATCATGGACGAGGCCACCTCCGCCGTGGACACCGAGACCGAAAAGGAAATCCAGAAAGCCCTGGACAACCTGGTGCAAGGCCGCACCACCATCGCCGTGGCGCACCGCCTCTCCACGCTGCGCAAGGCCAACCGCCTCGTCGTCATGGACCGCGGCCACATCGTCGAAGTCGGCGGCCACGACGAGCTGCTGGCGCGCCAGGGCGCGTACTGGCGGCTCTACCAGGCCCAGCAGCGCCGCGAGCAGCAAGAAGGGCTGCTGGGCGAGGGTGTGGCATAGCCCCATATTTCCAAATCAATATAAAAATCACTTGATATGCAACATGCCTAAACAAGGTGATTTTTATTCCTATTGATTGATAAAAAAGGTAAACCCATGCCCCTCCCCGCCGCCCAGCCCCCATCGCCATCGCTGCCGCTGCACCTGCGCTATCTGCCCCGCCACGTGCGCCTGCTGGGCGCAGACACCCCTGCCGACGCCCTCGCTTACGACGCCCACGGCCAACTGCTGCTGCACGCGCAGGCCAGCGGCGACCCGCCTCAACCCGCCGAACCAGCCGCCATCGCCGTGCAGCCCGTGCCCGCCTTCGGCCTGAGCGCGCCGCGCGAATGCCTCTCCCTGGTGGACGCCCACGGCAAGGAACGCGCCTACATCCCCCGCCTGGACGCCCTGCCCGCCCCCTGCCGCGCCGCCATCGAAACCGCCCTGGCGCTGCGCGAATTCATCCCCGCCATCCAGGCCATCACCCACGTCAGCAGCTTCTCCACCCCCAGCCTCTGGCAAGTGCTCACCGATCGCGGCCCCACCGAGCTGCACCTGAACAGCGAGGACGACATCCGCCGCCTCGGCCCCGAAGGCAAAACCCTGCGCATCACCGACCGCAACAGCCTGCAATACCAAATCCCCGACATCGACGCCCTGCCCAAAGCCTCGCGCAAGCTGCTGGGGCGGTTTATTTAGAGCGTGTTATGCACTTTCCGCCCCCCGCGAGAGCGCCCCGGCGGGTGCAGTG
>JAUMYU010000015.1 GCA_030528485.1 Comamonadaceae bacterium | reverse complement strand
CTGGTGCTGGCGCAAGACACCGGCAGCGCCATCACCGGCGCCGTGCGCGCCGACTACTTCGCCGGCTGGGGCGAGGAGGCCGGCCAGCTTGCCGGGCGCGTCAAGCAAGACCTGTACCTGTGGGCCTTCTGGCCCAAAGGCGCGCCTTTGCCCTACGGGGCGCAGTAAAGGCCAAGCGGCCAAACCACCAAACTGCACAACCCAAGCCCCGGGTCGCGCCCGAGAACGCCTGCGAGCGCCTGGGTGTGGCCGGGCAACAGGGCAGGGCTGCGGAACCGATAGGCGCTGGCGTGATCTCAAAGCCCTTTCGCGCTGCCAGAGGAACGCTCTGGCAGAAATTTACCAATCAAAAGGAAACGAAATCGCCTTTTTTAGGCATGTATTTATTGATATCAAATTTCTTTTGATTGGATTGATTCGCAAAAAGGAATCGCGCCATGACGCAACGCATCCGCGCCCATGCCCACGGCCTGGCCCCTCGCCCGCGCCGTCGGCCCTGGAAAACTCTCACCGCGCTGGCCCTGGCAGCCGCCGTCGCCGTCTGGCTATGGCAAGCGCCGCAAGAGCGCCAACGCCTGCTGCACGCCGGGCAAAGCCTGAGCGCGCGCTGGAGCGGCTGGCTCGATGGCCTGTCGGGGGAACGGCCAGACGCCAAAGACCAGCCCGCCGCGTCCACGCCGCCTGACGCCGCCCGCCCTGTCGCCGTACCCGCACCTGATGCGGTGACGGCGCTGGACAACCCCATCCCACTGCCCCCGCCGCCGCCAGAAGATGCAGCGGCCCTCGCCCCGTCATTCGCTGAAGCCGCCCCCGCATCGCCCGCCAGCCCAAGCCACCCCTTGTACGCATTGGAACCACTGGAACCTGCCGCCGCCTTGCCCGCGCTGGATGCCTCCGACGCCCGCGTGCGCGAAACCCTCGCCGCCCTGGCCCCGGCCGTATCCGGCCCCACCGCCGCCTGGGTGCGGCCCGAGCGCCTCGTGCGCCGCTTCGTCGCCACCGTGGACAACCTCACCGCCGAGCGCGCCCCCACCGCCCAATGGCCCGTGCACCCCACCCCGCCGCGCTTTCTCGTTGATGGCGGCGAGGCCGATGCCCGCATCGCCCCCGCCAACCACGCCCGCTACGCCGCCGCCATGCAATTCGTGCGCCAGTTGGACGTGCCCCAGGCCGCGCGGCAATACCGCCAGCACTACGCGCTGTTCCAGCAAGCCTATGAGGAGCTGGGCTACCCGGGGCGCTACTTCAACGACCGCCTCGTCGCCGTCATCGACCACCTGCTGCAAACGCCCGAACCCGCCACGCCGCCGCGCGTGCACCTCATGCCCGTGCGCAGCACCGTCGCCTCGCAACAGCCCTGGGTGCGCTACCAGTTTGCCGATCCGCAGCTCGAAGCCCTCTCCGCCGGGCAAAAAATGCTGCTGCGCATGGGCGCGGACAACACCCGCGCCATCAAGGCCCAACTGCGCGCCTTTCGCGCCGCCATCACCGCCCAGCCTGTGCAGTAAGTGGCTGAATTTTGGTATTTTTACAAATCAAAAAGAAATAAAATACCCTTGTTTAGGCATGGTATATATTAAATTACTTTTACTTTGAATTGTATTTTGTGGGAAGGCCCGGCGCCCCCGGGCGCAGCCTTTGAAGCCCGGCAAAGCCCGCTATACTGCGCGCCCATCATGCCTGTACCCCCCTTGCACCCCGCCCCCCGCCACGCCGCCCTTGCGGCCGGGGCTGCGCGCGTGCGCGCGGCGGCGTACGCTGGCCGCGCAATGCCTGCCCCCATCCCCACGACGGATGCCGTGGCCATTGCCGCCGCCATCATCACGACAAAAACGAAGGGCTGACACTCGCCCCGGATCGTCGTGCCCGTCCTTTCAACCGGCCAGACGAGCCGGGGCAGAAAAAACCGTTTTTTTTCTGCACTCATCTCAAGGAAGGATTTTCATCATGGCAAAACTCACCGGACTCGTAGGCTGGCGCGGCATGGTCGGCTCCGTGCTGCTCGAGCGCATGCAGGCCGAGGGCGACTTTGACGCCATCGAACCCGTCTTTTTCTCCACCTCCAACGCAGGCGGCCAGGCCCCCGCCCAGGCGCGCAACGAAACCCGCCTGCAAGACGCCTACGACATCGAGGCGCTGAAAAAATGCGAGATCGTCATCACCTGCCAGGGCGGCGACTACACCAAGGCCGTGTACCCCAAACTGCGCGCCGCAGGCTGGAATGGCCACTGGATTGACGCCGCCTCCACCCTGCGCATGGAGGGCGAAGCCGTCATCGTGCTCGACCCCGTCAACATGCCCGTCATCAAGCAGGCCCTGGGCGCAGGCGGCAAAACCTGGGTGGGCGGCAACTGCACCGTCAGTTGCATGCTGATGGGCGTGGGCGCGCTCTACAAAGCCGGTTTGGTGGAGTGGATGAGCACGCAAACCTACCAGGCCGCCTCCGGCGGCGGCGCCCAGCACATGCGCGAGCTGCTGACGCAATTTGGCACGCTCAACGCCGAAGTCAAAGACCTGCTGGCCGATCCGAAAAGCGCCATTTTGGAAATCGACCGCCGCATCATCACCAGGCAGCGCGGCCTCACGCCCGAGGAAACCGCCAACTTCCTCGTGCCGCTGGGCGGCTCGCTCATCCCCTGGATCGACTCCGACCTGGGCAACGGCGTCAGCCGCGAAGAATGGAAAGGCATGGCCGAAACCAACAAAATCCTCGGCCTGGGCGAAGCCTTCGGCGCCCCCGCCATCCCCGTGGATGGCTACTGCGTGCGCATCGGCGCCATGCGCTGCCACAGCCAGGCGCTGACCTTCAAGCTCAAGAAAGACGTGCCCCTGGCCGACATCGAAGCCATGATCGCCGCCGACAACGCCTGGGTCAAAGTCGTGCCCAACACCAAAGAGGCCACCATCGCCGACCTCACCCCCGTGGCCGTCACCGGCACCCTCACCATCCCCGTCGGCCGCCTGCGCAAACTGGCCATGGGCCCCGAGTACCTGGGCGCCTTCACCATTGGCGACCAACTGCTCTGGGGCGCGGCCGAGCCGCTGCGCCGCATGCTGCGCATTCTGGTGGATTGACCCTCCACAGGCGGGCGGCCCGGCGCATGCAGCCAATGCAGTATAATCGCTGGTTTTCCGCAATCTGCGGCGTCTTGGTCTAGTCACCCCCTGGCGATGGCCAGGGGCGCCGCAAGGGATACCGCCACCCTGGAGTCTGGCGAGGTGAGGCAGGCCGCCCACAGGCGAGAAAACGCCAACTGGCCTGCTGCATACAAGGGAAATTGAAATGGCACGCGTATGTGATGTCACGGGCAAGCGCCCAGCCGTGGGGAACAACGTCTCCCACGCCAACAACAAAACCAAGCGCCGCTTTCTGCCGAACCTGCAGTACAAGCGTTTCTGGGTGGAAAGCGAAAACCGCTGGGTGCGTCTGCGCGTCTCCAGCGCGGCTTTGCGCCTGATTGACAAGAAGGGCATCGATGCGGTGCTGGCCGACCTGCGCGCACGCGGCCAGGCTTGATACCAATGTTTGACTGTAAGGAGTAATCACCATGGCATCCAAAGGCGGTCGCGACAAGATCAAGCTGGAATCCACAGCCGGCACCGGTCATTTCTACACCACAACCAAAAACAAGAAGACAACGCCTGACAAGCTGTCTTTCATGAAGTTTGACCCCAAGGCTCGCAAGCACGTCGAGTACAAGGAAGTCAAGCTGAAGTGATTTGAGGCCCTTCAAAGGCCCCAAGTCCAAAGCCCAAAGTCAAAGCCCGCACATGCGGGCTTTTTTCATGGGCGGGCGAAAAGCGCAGTTTTTTTACGGGCGCACTGCCATGCGTTGCTCTGCGCCTTCTTGCCATTGGAAGCTCAGCTTGACTTGCTCTCCCGTGGCTGAGCGGGAGGTCAATCGGGCTGGCACGCCCGGGCGGATGCCAAGGAGAAAGTCCCCAGCGGGCTGCCATGTGTCTTGCTGCCAGCTCCAGAGGCTGATTTTTGCGCTGTACACACCCTGGCGATCAGGCGCTTTGGAGACGGTGTATTCGAGCTTGGCGCGATCACCGCCCTGTTCAAACGCCATGTGCACGGGGGTGTCCAACGCTGCCGCCGCACGGGCCTGGTGCGTAATGCCCGCACCAATGGAAAACGCAATCTGCGCCTGACCGACTGGCAGCGGGTTGGCCGCCTGAATCGCAACGGCAGGGGTAAGGCACAGGGCCAGCATGCAGAGATTTTGGGGGAAAGACATCAGCGTTCCTTTGAAGTGGCATGAACAAAAAGGGATCGCGGGGGCTATTTGTCTGTTTTCTCTTTCTGCTGCGAGGCGTGCCATTGCCGATAGCGTTCGCGCAGCGGTTGCACATCGTACTGGTAAAAGCCCAGCGGGCCGCGCACGACGAGGATGCGTTGCTGTTGGCCGGGGCGCAAAATGGTTTCCCGATAGGCGGAGTCGGGGTCAAGCTGCCACACCGGCATGCCAGGCTCCAGCGGGTGCATTTCGAAGTTGGGGCGCACTTCGTACAAAGTGGGCGCTGCGTCGCGTTGCCAGGCCAGGGCGAAATTGCCATTGACGCGCAGGCCCGCGAAGTAAAACAGGCCGACCAGCAAAGGCACTGTCAGTACCGCCAAGGGGATGCCAATGGACCAGGGCAATTGCTTGCGCCGCCCGTTGTGGGCCAGCAGCGCGGCCAGCAGCACGGCTGCCACGGCAAACCCTTGCCAGGGCGCGCCGTGCAGATAGCGCCAGGAATGCTGCCAGAGCGAGTCGGTGAACAGCTCGCCGAAGATATAGGCCAAGCCGGCAAACCAGCCGATGACCCACCAGCGGCTGACGGGGTTTTTCAGCAGATCGAAGCCGTCATGCGCGGTGATGTGCGTGCCGGGCTGATGGTGCATGCGGCTTTGCGCCACTGTGCCGCAGGCGGGCGCAAAGCCCGTGCCCCAGGCCAGCACTTCCACCTGCATGGCCTCGCCCGCGCGCGGGTCGGAGATGCGTGCGGTGGTGTAGCGCACGTTGAAGACCATGCGCAGCCCCTGGGCCTGGGCCTGCTGCTTGAGTTTGACGGTGGCGTGGCGGCGGGCGCGCTCCAGCAGCCGCTCGTGCGCTGCGTAATTACCCCCGATCACCTTGCGCAGCGAGGCGACCAGCATGCGGAAAAAATCCGCCGCCACGACCACCGAGCCGCTGACGAGCACGGGATCCATGCGTTGCAGGCCCGCCGCGCCCGGCGGCGGGTAGTGGGAGGCGAAGATCAGCACATCGGCCAGGCGCTTTTCTTCTTCTGCCAGCCAGCGCAGGTGCAGGCGCTCGTTGCGGCGGCCGCGCCAATAGCCCAGCGCCAGCAGCACCAGAAACAGGCCCAGCTTGAGCAGCAGCTCCACGGCGCATCACTCCAGCACGACCGCCGTGCCATAGGCGAGGATTTCCGCCGCGCCAGCGGTGACGGCCGTGGTGACGTAGCGCACATTCAGCACGGCGTTGGCGCCGACTTGGCTGGCTTGCGCCACCATGCGGTCGGTGGCCTGCTGGCGCGCTTCGGTCAGCAGCTCGGTATAGGCTTTCAGCTCGCCGCCGGTGATGTTTTTCAGGCCGGCCATGAAGTCTTTGCCCGCGTGCTTGGCGCGCACGGTGCTGCCTTGCACGACGCCCAGGTGTTCCACCACGCGCCGCCCTGGCACGAATTCCATATTGCTGATCAACATAGCTTGCGCTCCTTGCAGATGAAGATGAATGGTTGGGTGCATGGCATGGCTTGTCTTGCCTTTATTGGTTGGGGATGGGGGCGAGCTTGAGCGCGCCGCGCAGTGGCGTCAGGGCCGCATGGGCCGCGCCGGAGTTGGGGATGGCGCGCAGGCGCTCGGCGGGATGGGGGTGGGTTTGCAGCATGCTGGCCCATTCGCCGTAGTCGCCGCCGTGCTTTGCGTGCAGGGCCTGAAAGCGTTGAAACAGCCGCTGTAGCCCGCCGGTGTGGCCGTACAGCCGCAGCGAAGCCTGCGCTGCGGTGGCGTCGGCCTCCTGCTCGGCCTGGCGCGAATAGGCCAGTTGGCTCAATCGCTGCACATCGCCAATCAGCCAGCGGTTGAGGGTGGGCGAGCGGATGCCGACCAGCCCCAGGGCGGCCACAGTGCTCAGGCCGCGGCTGAGCTGGCGCACCATGTGGCGGTGCTGGATGTGGCCCAGCTCGTGGGCCAGCACGGCGTCCAGCTCCTCCTCGTATTCAAGCTGGCGCAGCAGGCCCGCGAACACGGCGACATGGCCGCCCAGGGTGGCCACGGCGTTGATGGTGGGGCTGTCCACAAAGTGGGCGGTGGGGCGGATTTCGGGCGGCAGCTCAATGGCCTGGGCGATGCGGTCGAGGCGGCGTTGCAGCTCGGCCGCGAGGGCTTGGCGCTGCGCGGCATCGACGCTGGTTTGGCCGCCTTGCATGCGCAGCGCGAGCGTGTCCAGCCCGGTGCTGCGGGCGATTTCCACTTCCCAGGCAAAGGGCAGCCGTGGCGCGGCCCAGACCGCCAGCCTGTCGAGCGCCAGCAACAGCGTCAGCACAATGCCCGCGACGATGAGCAGCAGGCGGGCAAATTCCCCGCGCTCGGCGTGCAAGGCGGCTTCATGGTCGATGCTGGAGAGGGGGGGATTGCTGTAACGCATGGCGGTGGTGTGGCGTCAAAGCCTGTTCTTGAAATTACCAATCAATGTAAATAAAGATCAAAGACCATCATGCCGAAATAGGTGAATTTTGTTTCTTATTGATTTGTAAAAAAATTGTGTATCTGCTGCCCCTGGGCGGCGACGCCAGCCGTTTGATGTCAGCCGTTGACGCCCGCTGCCGCTTGCGGGAGGGTGCAGCCGCTCACAGTGTATGGGTGCGGTCGCCATTCTGAAAGCCCAGGGGCTCCCAGAACGGGCCGGGGCCCAGCATGATGACTTTGAACAGCTCGCCCATCTCGTGCTCGTGCAGCAGCTTGGCGGCCATGATGCGCTCGGGCAGCGTCGCTTGCTCCAGCAGCCGCTGGATGCCGCAATTGATGAGAAAGTGCGCCTGCGTGGTGTAGCCCAGCACCTCCAGGCCAGCGTGCTGGGCGGCCACTGCCACGGCGGTGAAGTCCACGTGGCTGGTGATGTCTTTTTCGCCTGCGTGTTGCAGGGGCTGGTCGTCCATGCGGTGCTGATGGTGGCAAACCAGGGTGCCCGTGCGGCGCTGGGGGTGGTAGTACTCGGCTTCGCCAAAGCCGTAATCGATCCACAGCGCAGCGCCTTGGCGCAGGCGCTCGGAGGTGGTGCGGATGAAGGCGTCCGCCCAAGGGTGGATTTCCGTCAGGTAAGTCAAAGCCTGCGCCGCATCGCCGCCTGCTGCATCAAGAGGGGGGGCGGTGGCGCTGTCTGCCTCGTCGTCCTGCCAGGGGTCAAACGGCGGGCGCAGCGCCGTGGGGCGGTCCTGCCAGCTCAGGGCTTGGTTGTCATCCAGGCGCACGCCGCGTTCGCTCCAGCAGCCATTGGCGTGGCGCACCAGCAGTTTGACGGGCATGGCGTCCAGCACCTCGTTGCCCAGCAGCACGCCGTCGATGGCGGGGGGCAGCTCGCTCAGCCATTGCACCTGGGCGCCGAATTCCGCCAGCGTCTCTGCCTGGCGTGCGCGCAGCGCGCCGGAGACATCGACGATGCAATAGCGCGCCACTTGCCCGCCGATGTGGCGCAGGATGTCGCGCGCCAAGGTGCCATTGCCCGCGCCGAATTCGTACACCGTATCCACGCCGGTGTGGGAGAGCGCCTGGGCGATTTGCGCGGCAATGCATTGGCCAAAGAGGGGGGAGATCTCCGGCGCGGTGACGAAATCGCTGCCCGGCTGGCGGCCTGGCGCGCTGCCGTCGGCAGGCATGCGGCCGATTTTCGGGCGGCTGTGGCTGTAATACCCCAGGCCCGGCTCGTACAAGGCCATCTGCATGAAGGCATCAAACGGCAGCCAGCCGCCTGCCGAGGCGATGGCCTGGTGGATGCGCGCCAGCAAGGCGTTGGGCGGCCGGGTGTGCGCTGTGGGCTGCTGCGACAGCTCTACACTTGCGCCGTCGCTGGCGTGACCGATGGTGTGAGAAGGCGTGCGGTGCGCGCCGCTGCCGCTGTTGGTGTGGTTTTGCATGCCGCGATTGTCGCAGCCCCTCCCCATTCGCTTATGCCCGATACCTTGTCGCATTCGTCTGTGTGTCCGCCAGAGCGCCACCCCGATGGCCCGCCGATGGCGCAGCGCCCCGTGGCGCTGGTGACGGGCGCGGGCCTGCGTTTGGGGGCGGCCATTGCGCTGCACTTGGCGCGCCAGGGCTGGGACGTGGCCATTCACTACCGCCACTCCGCCGCCGCCGCACAGGCGACTGCCCTGGCATGCCAGGCCGCGGGCGCGCGCAGCGCGGTGTTTGCCTGCGATTTTGATGATGAAGCCCAGGCAAGCGCCTTGTTGCCTGCCGTTGTGGCGCATTTCGGGCGGGTGGATGCGGTGGTCAATAGCGCCTCCCGCTTTGCGTTTGACGATGCGGGCAGCTTTTCCTACGCCCAGTTGCAGCAGCATATGTGCAGCAATGTGGCAGCCCCCATCGTGCTGGCCCAGGCCTTGCATGCGCATTGCCAACAGCGTTGGGCCGATGCGGGGGGCGAGAAGGCGCCCGCCGATGCCGCGCGCCCGCTGGGCGTGGTGGTGAATTTGCTGGACCAAAAGCTGTGGAACCAGAACCCGGACTTTCTCAGCTACACCCTCTCCAAGGCCGCGCTGGAGGCAGCGGGCACCATGCTGGCCCTGGCTTTGGCGCCGCTGGTGCGCGTAGTGGGCGTGGCGCCGGGCTTGACGCTGACCAGCGAGTTCCTCGACGAGGCCAGCTTCGCCCGCTTGCACCGCCTCAGCCCGCTGGGGCGCTCCTCCACCGTGGAGGATGTGGCCGCCGCCGTGCTCTTTGCGCTCTCCAATGCCTCCATGACGGGCACGACCGTGCTGGTCGATGGCGGCCAGCACCTGATGCGTTTTGAACGCGATTTTTCCAAGATGGCAGGCGGGGGCTAGGTACACGTTCCCCGCTTGTCGCGCCCCGGCCGTAGTGCGCAGGTGTTGATGCGCCTGCGCGTGCATAGTGGCCGGGTTGCGCGCCGTTTCTCTTTTCTTTCGCCATGTCTATGCTTAAAGGCAAGCAAACCCTCTCGCTTACCGGCCTGCGCTTTCACGCCAATTTGGGCATCCTCGAGCACGAGCGCAGCCGCCCGCAGCCCATCCAGGTGGATGCGCAATTGCACCAGGGCACCCAGCCGCTGCTGCCTGCGGATGACGATATCCACAGCGTGCTGGATTACCGCAAAGTGCGCCAGATCATCATTGATGAATGCACGGCCGAGCATGTCAATTTGCTGGAGACGCTGATCGGCAAAGTCTCGCACCGCCTGATGCAATTGCCGGGTGTGATCGGCGTGCGCGTGCGCATCGCCAAGCTGGAAATTTTTGACGATTGCGAAGTCGCCATTCATATGGAGACAGGCCAGTGGTAGGTAGCCACCCCAGGCAGGCGCAAACGCAGGCGCGCCGCCGATAAACGCAACAGCGGCCTATGCCCAGTGCCGGGCATAGGCCGCTGTCAAGCGTTGGGACGCCGCGAGGGCCGGGGCCTATTTGCCCGTCTCGAACAAGCCCACGCGCAAATCTTGCGCGGTGTAAATCTCCTGGCCATCGGCCAGCAGGCGGGCATCGCCAATGGCCATATTCAACTTGCGGCGAATCACGCGCTTGATGTCGATTTCATACGTGACCAGCTTCACATCGGGTTTGACTTCGCCGGTGAACTTGACCTCGCCCGCGCCCAGGGCGCGGCCCTTGCCGGGCAGGCGCAGCCAGGTCAGGTAAAAGCCGATGAGCTGCCACATCGCATCCAGCCCCAGGCAGCCGGGCATGACGGGGTCGTCCTTGAAGTGGCAGGCGAAAAACCACAAATCGGGTTTCACATCCAACTCGGCCACGATGCGCCCCAAGCCGTGTGCGCCGCCTTCGTCGTCGATGTGGGTGATGCGGTCGAACATCAGCATCGGCGGCAGAGGGAGCTTGCCGCTGTTGGGCCCAAACAGCCGCCCCTCTCCGGAGGCAATCAGTTGTTCGTAGTTAAAGGATTCCACCATAGCGATTCTTCCAAAGCAGGGCTGCAAGCGCCGTTGCGGCAGGCGGCTCGCACGGGCAAGCCAGAGCCGCACCGCGACTGCGCAAAAGGCCGCGAGTATAGAACGGGGATTGCGCCTCGCCGGAGGGAGAAAGCAGCAAAAACTGCGGCGTGCGAACTGGCGCGCGGCGGGCTTTAGAGCGTGTGATGCACTTTCCGCCCCCCGCGAGAGCACCCCGGCGGGTGCAGAGTGCAAGGCGCTGTCCCCGCCGCAATGCACATGCCGGGGCACTCTCCCTTCGGGCTGGCCCCAAAACCATGCACTCGCCGCGTTGGCTTGCTTGCCAAGGCAGCCAGCCTTGGCGGCGCGCGCCGCCTTGCGATCACACGGTTTTGGGGCCAGCGCGGGGGGGCGCAAAGTGCATAACACGCTCTAGAAGGGGATATCGTCGTCTTCGAAGTCGCTGTAGCCTTGCTGTGGAGCGGGCTGGTGGGACGCGGCGGGCGGGGCGGCTGGTGCCTGCTGCATGGGGGCGGGCGCCGGGGCGCTGTATGGCTGCGCGGGTGCACGGCTGTAGCCGCCGCCATAGCCACTTTGGCCGCCTTGGCTGTCGTAGCCATCGCCGCCACTGCCGCCGCGCGCGCCCAGCATCTGCATGACATCGACGCGGATTTCCGTGGTGGATCGCTCCTGGCCGTTTTGGTCTTGCCATTTGCGCGTGCGCAAGCGCCCCTCCACGTAGATTTGAGAGCCTTTGCGCAGGTACTGCGAGGCGATTTCGGCCAGCCGGTCGTTGAAGACCAGGTTGTGCCACTCGGTTTGCTCGCGCCTCTCGCCCGATTGCTTGTCGCGCCATTGTTCCGATGTGGCCAAGCCGACAGTGGCAATCTGGCCGCCACTGGGGAAGGTGCGCAACTCCGGGTCGCGCCCAAGGTTGCCAATGAGGATAACTTTGTTGATTGAGGCCATGCGGGTGCTCCATGTGTTTTGCAAAGGGGGCGCATTGTCGCAGGTCTGCTGCGCGCCCAAGGGAGCGCCTCTGGCGGCTTTTGAGCAGGCTCTTACGTCAGTCGCCCTTGCACCAATTGCTCCAGCAGCGCATCGACTTGCGCGTGCAACGCTTCAAACTGGGGGCCAAGCAGGCGGCGCAACTCCTCCTCCGTGACGTAGTCGATGGCCTGGCGATGGGCTTTTTTGACGCTGTTGCGGTGCACCCATTGCTCCTCCAGATCGGTCAAGTCCTGCGGAACGATCAGATGCACGCCGGGAAACTCCTTCCACGCAGCGCCCAAACGCTTGCGCTGGCGCTTGACCATCGCCAGCACAGGGGTTTGCGGCGGCACGATGTCCAGCCGATAGGCTTTGCCGCCGAAGTCCAGCACATCGCGCGAGCTGCGGCAGACGCCCACGAACACGTCGTTGCTCAACATCGCCATGCCTTCCACATACGTATCCCATTGGCCGCAGAGGCGCTGCCGCAGGCTGGGTTGGTAGGCGCGCGCGATGAAAACGCCCAGGGTGGGATGGGTGAAGATGCGCATCAGCGCGGGTTGGCCATCGCGCTCGCTCAGGTGCACCGCTTCGGCATCGTCCAGGTATTTGAAGCCCAGCGGTTGCAACGCCTTGGCGCATTGGTCGGCAAACTTGCGTTGATAGGGCGGTAGATGTTTGGCATCCACTTTGCGCAGTCCGGGCGCAGGCTCGAAAGCCGCTTGATAAATCTGCATGGCAAAACGCAAAGCGGTGGCTTGGGGCGATGCGCCTTTCAGGGCTTTTTTCAATTTGCCGCCCCAGGCGCTGGCGGCAGACCATGCGTCATGGCCCGGCGGCGTTTGCGGGTGCAGCCGCTCCAGCGCATCGCGCTTGGGGTCGTTGCCGCCGATTTTCTCCAGCATTTGATCGAACAATTGCGCGGCCTCTTGCTTGCGTCCCAGGCGCAGCAGCGCATTGGCCGCCCGCATCACGGCCCGTTCCGTGCGCTTGTGCTGGAGGATGAACTGGAAATCGGCCAAGGCCGCTTCCAGTTTGCGCTTGTCGCTGCGCTGGCCTTTGTCGTCGGTGACGATTTCGCTGGAGGCATCGATTTCGCGCGCGGTGGCCAGCAAAAAGTCCGCGCGGCGGTTGCGCGCCTTGAGCAAGTCGGGCGCCAGCGCAATGCTTTTGTCCAGCAGCGCCAACGCCTCGCGCTCGTGGCCATCGCCGCGCATCAGCAAAGTATCGGCCAGCCAATACATTGCGCGGGCGCGCTCAGGCTCCAGCACCAGCACACGCCGCAGCAAAGGCTCCACATCAAAGCGTTCATGCGTATCGCGCGCCAGCTTGACGCGAACCATCAAGGCAGGCACGAAATTGGGGCGTTCCTCCAGCACCTTGGCGAGGGATTGGCGCGCTTCATCATGGCGGTGCAGGCCCATCAGGCAGCGGCTGCGGTGCCAGTGCAGGGCAGGCACTTGCGGGCTGTCAGCCAGCAAACCATCCACCAACGCTAGCGCGCCTGCGTAATCGCCATCGTGGATCAGTTCCTCCGTCCGGCTCACCACTTTCTTGCTCAAGCGCATCCTGCCCTGCCTTTCCTTTTGCGTGATGTGCTAGCCCAGCATGCCCAAAAAGGCGCCAATGAGCAGCAGGAGGGCGATGAGCGGCAAGATCGCCGAGGCCAATGTGTACACCCCGTGAAACGCGATGCCACACACCCCCACGGCGAGTGCCAGCATGACAGCGCGCCAGTGTTCCTGCCGCCACAAGCCCGCCAGCGCAAATGCGACAGCCAACGTGCCCAAAGCTTTAGCGGCCCAGTTCCAGGCAGGGTGTGTTGGCGGTGGTGTGTCGGGGCTGGGCGTACGAACGGCGTACGTATGGGATCCCCCTGCCCAAGTGATGAAAGATGCGGTTAACGGCTCCTGTTGCGGTGCTGGTGGAGGCTGCTGCGCTGGCGGCGAGCGCCATGCCTGCATCTCGCGCGCCAGCCAGTCGAATTCAAACTGCGTTGCAGCCAGGAGGGAGAGCAGTCCCCACAACACGCCCAACACGGCCAGACGGGCCGAACGCTCGCGCGGGCTTCGGGGCCGGTCCGGGGCAGGAGGGCGGGAGAGGGTGGGCAATCGCATGGGGGGATCATAGAGCGTATCGCCTACGGCCCTTGCCAGGCGGGATTTGGGGCGGCTTCAAGGATGCAAAGTTCATGAAACGCTCTAGCTGCCAAAAACGGATAGCGCATGCCAAAAGTGGATGATTTGCAGGCCAAAACGCGGGTTTCCCTCTAACGCCAAAGGCCAGCGCCAACGCTAGGATGGCCGCTACCCGACAGCCACAAGAGGAGGCAGCTCCCGTGACCCCAGCACAGCCGCCATGCCCCACGGCCCATGCCCGAGGGATTGGCGCTCCCATCGCTACCATTGAACGCTTTTTCAACGCGCCAGAGCATCTTTTGTTTGCCTCCGCCGATTTGGAGGAGACGCGCGCTGCGGTCGGTCGCGTCATGCGCCCGCATGCGCTGACGCAAACCACGCTGGGCGAGCGTCTGGATGCGCGCATGCACCACGTCGCCCTGGGCGAGCTGTCGCTCAGCCGCTTGCGCTATGGCGCTACCGTGCAGATTCAGCCTGGGGAGCTGGAGGATTTTTTTCTGGTGCAAATGCCGCTGGCAGGCCATGCCCATATCGCCATCGGCAGGCAAAGCATCGATTCCGGCCCCGAGCTGGCCAGCGTGCTCAGCCCGCAAGAGGCCAGCCGCATGCGCTGGCATAGCGGCAGCGACCAGCTCATGCTGCGGCTGTCGCGCTCGCTGGTGGAGCGCACGCTGGTGGGCCATTTGGGCCACAAGTTGCATCGGCCTTTGCATTTCGAGCTGGGGTTTCGCTGGCGCGAATGCGCGCCGTGGTGCAGCCTGTTGTCGTACCTGACCGAGTGCGCGCAGCAGACGCCGGATTTGACGCAGCACAAGCTGGTGCTGGCGCAGATCGAGCAATTGGCGGCCTCGGTGCTGCTTTCCACCCACGCCCACAATCACCAGCAGGCGCAGCCGCAGCGCCGCAGCGCCGTGCTGCCGCGCCATATCCGCCGCGCCCAGGCTTTTGTGCAAGCCTATGCCCACGAGCCCCTGAGCGCGGAGCAATTGGCGCAGGAAGCCGGGGTGAGCGTGCGCAGCCTCTATGCGGGATTCAAGGAGTTTCTGGGCGTCAGCCCCATGCGTTACCTGCGCGATGTGCGCATGGAGCGTGCGCGCCATGAGCTTGGCAGCGCCGATTCGGCCAGCGTGGCCGGCGTGGCCTTGCGCTGGGGCTTTGCCCACATGGGGCGCTTCAGCCAAGAGTACAAAAATCGCTATGGCGAAACGCCGAGCGAGACGCTGCGCAGGCGTTGATTTTTACAAATCAAAGAAAATGCTATGTCTTTGTAAAAAAGCCATAACATAGTCATTTTGTTTCCTTATGAATTGTAATTCTGGGGCATTTCACTTGCCTGTCAGGCGCTGGGCGACGGCGTAGCCCGAGCCTGCGCCCAAGCCAGGGCCGGGGTGGGTGGACGCGCCAATGTGAAAGACGTTGCCCACCGGCGTTTGGTGCCCGCGCGCGCCGTGCGTGCCAGCAAAAGGGCGCAGCCAGAAGAATTGGTCGGGCGAGCAAATGCCCGAGTACGGGTCGCCGCCCACCAGGTTGCAATTGAGCGCCTCCAGATCGGCGGGCGAATAGGCGCGCCGCCCCACGATGATTTCGCCCAGCCCGGGCATGACGCCTTCCAGCCGCGCCTGCACGCGGTCGGCAAACGCCTCGCGCACAGCCTCGTTCCAGCGCCCGTCGGCGGGCGTGGCGATCTCGCCTGCGGCGTCGCCTTTGAGCTGGGCGGGCATTTCCTGCATTTGAATCCACAAAATCCAGCCGCCTTGCGGCGCGCGCGAGGCATCGACGGCTACGGGCTGGCCAATGGCCAGCGTGGGGCGCTGGGGCAGCAGGCCGTTGTTGGCCTGGGTGACGGACAGGCACACCTGCTCCATGCTTTCGGTCAAATGCACCAGCGGCACATGCAGCAGCTCCGGCTCGCACCACTGCGGCCTGGCGCGCAGGGCGAAGTGAATTTGCATGCAACCGCGCCCGAAGCGGTAGGCCTGGGCGCGTTGCTGCACGGCCGGCGGCGCGTCGGGCAGCAGATGGCCGTAGAGCTGGTTGGGGGTGACGTTGCAGACCACGGCCTGGCGCGCCGCCCAGGTTTGCCCGTCGGCCGATTGCACGCCGGTGGCGCGTGCGCCGTTGCCGTCGAGCACGATGCGCTCGACATGGGTTTGGGTGTGCAGGCTGCCGCCGTGCTTTTCGATGACGCGCGCCAGCGCGGCCACCAGTTGGCTGCCGCCGCCTTTGATGACGGGCATGCCGCCGCTGACGACGGCGGCGAAGGTGAGTTTGCCAATCAGCGCCGAGCTGGCTTCGTCAGGCCCTAGGCCGGAGTGCAGCGTCCAGGGCGCGATGAGGGCGCGCGTGGCGTCGGACTGGAAGCTGCGCTGCGACCAGCGCCGGCAGCTCTCCAGCGCGCCGCTGGCAAATTCCAGCAGGCCATCCAGGCCCCTTTGCCGCCATTGGGAAAACAGCAGCCACAGCACGGCGCGGCTGTACAGCGGCTTGCCCAGCAGGCCGAAGGTCAGGGCGGCGTCCTGCCCGAACAGGCGCCCGGCCATTTCCTGCAACGCCTGGCCGTCGCCGGGCTGCAAGGCGTCCAGCCGCCTTGCGGCATCGGCCAGGTCTTGCTTGAGCGCCAGCCCCCGGCCGTCGGGGTGTACCCAGCCGGTGGAGTAATCGCAGGAGAGCATTTCCAGCCCTTCTTGCGCCAGATGGGGCTTGAGTTCGGCGTAGGCGGGGCTGCCCGCAAACAGCGGGTGCCAGGAGGAAAAAACCTCGTGCTGGTAGCCGGGGAACAGCTCCTCGGTGCGGATGCAGCCGCCCAGGCGGTCGTTGCGTTCGAGCACGCGCACGCGCTTGCCGCGCACGGCCAGCAAGGCGGCGGCGGCCAGGGAGTTGATGCCGCTGCCCACGAACACGATGTCGGCGGCGTTGGCGTCGTTGGCGGTGTTCATCGTCGTCACTCCATTCATCAAAAGAGGCAGGTCAAGGCATGCGGCCCTGGCCTGCCAGGCTGCGTTCAGGGGGCTTCGCCCTCATGCACCGAGGTGAATTTGCCCGCGTGGAACACCAGCGGTTTGCCCGGCTGGCTGGCCGTGCGCACGACCTGGCCGATGAGCAGCAGATGGTCGCCCACGGTGCGGCTGTGGTCGTGGGCGCAGACCAGGGTGGCAATGGCGCCGTCGATGGCGGCCAGCCCTTCGGGCGCTTCGCGCAAGGGCACGCCTGCGAACTTGTCCTCCACCGCCGGGTTGGCAAAGCGCCGCGCCAGCGCCTCGTGCTCGCGCGCAAGGATGTTGATGGCGAAGTGGGCGCAGTCGCGAAACGCCTCCAGACTGGGCGAGTGGTTGACCAGGCTCCACAGCACCAGCGGCGGCTCCAGCGACAGCGAGGCGAACGAGTTGATCGTCAGCCCCACGTTGCGCCCTTGTGGCGTGCGCGTGGTCACGATCGCCACGCCCGTGGGGTAATTGCCCAGCAGGTTGCGCAGGGTCTGGGGTTGCACTCCGGCGCAGGCCCAGGCCGCGCCGCTGCCGTCATGGCCGCCGCCGGGAGGGGGGCTTATGCTTGCTTGGCTCATGCGCACGCCTCCTCAAGCGGCGGCGTTGTCTTTGGCCTGGCATTGGGCGATGAGCTGCTGTGTTTGCGCGGCATCGTCCCACCAGGGGAAGTAGCTGGGCGGGTGGTTGAAGCCGTTGGCCATCAGGCCCGCCAGCGTGGGGCTGCCCTGCGCCGCGCCCAGCGCCTGCACCACGTGCTCGGGCGGCGGGGTGAGCAGCGAGTTGGTCCAGCGCACCACCCAGCGGGCGTAATCCCAGTAGCGTTCGAAGGTTTGCTCCATCCATTGGCGGGTGTAGGGCTGGTCGCCGTGTTCGAGGATGGCGTCCAGATACACCTTGGCGGCCTTGGCGGCGTTGTTGGAGCCTTGGCCGGTGATGGGGTCGTTGACCGCTACGGCATCGCCCAGGCCCAGCACCATGCGGCCAGAGGGCAGCGTGAGCACGGGCTTGCGGATGGTGGGCGCGAAGCTGCCTGCGAGCACGCCGTTGGCATCGGTGAGTTCCACCTTGGCCGCGCGTGCGCCTTCCCAGGGCAGATAGGTTTCCAGAAATCGCTTGCTGGCCGCCAGGTGTTCCTGCGGCGTTTTCACGTCGCGCCACATGTCCAGCGGGCCGCCGGGGATGCCTTCGAACACCATGATGTCGCACGGGCCGCTCAAGGTGAGCGCGGGGAAGACGAAATACTCGCCAATGCCCGCCATCAGGTTGAAGGACACGCGCGAATAGTTGGGCGTGGGCACCAGCCCGTGCACGTAGGTCAGCGCCAGCGCGCGCTGGGGTTTGTCAAAGGGCGATCGGCTGGCGTCGCGCTCGAACAGCTTGACCACTTCGCCCTTGCCTGCGGCGAGGATGACCAGATCGTGGCTTTGCGTCAGCGCCTCCAGCTCGTCCACGCCCACGTCCTCGATGCGCAAGTCGCCGCCGCGCTCGGCGAAGCGTTCCAGCCAGACGGGCATTTTCAGGCGCTGGTCAACCGACTGGGCGGGTTTGTCCAGCCGGGCGCTCCAGTCCACGGCCTTGGCGCCGGGCTGCTCGGGATGGGGTACGGCAAAGCCAATGCCCTCGACCGGCGGGCAAGCCTCGCCCCATTCGTCGATGCCCAGGTTGCGCTCGATTTGCAAGGCGGCATCGAACATGCACTGGCTGGAGAGCACTTTGCCCTCCCGGATTTGCTCTGGCGAGCGGTTGGTCAGCACCGTGACTTCGTAGCCCTTGTCCAGCAGCCCGAAGGCCAGCGGCAGGCCGGCCTGGCCTGCGCCTACGATGGCAATGCGTTTCATGGTTTGTCTCCTTGTGAGTGGGGGGTGCGCCGCGTGTTTTTCGCAACCGCTTTGGCGCTTTGTTTTTACAAATCAATAAGAAATAAAATACCCTTGTTTAGGCATGTTATTCATTGAGTTGTTTTTACTTTGATTGGTAAAAAACCGCATGTCGCCCAGGCTTACTCGGCCAGGCGCGGGATGGCGGGCTTGGCCTGCTCCGGCCCCATGGCCGAATAGCCGCCATCGACGGCGTAGTCCGCGCCGGTGACGAAGGAGGCGTGATCCGAGAGCAAAAACGCCACTACGTCGGCCACTTCGGCGGGGTCGCCCACGCGGCCCAGCAGGTGGAAGTCGGCCGCCACGCGGTCGGTCTTGGCGCGGTCGCCGCCGGTGAGTTCATCCATCACGCGCGACCACGTCCAGCCCGGCGAGACGGAGTTGACGCGGATGCCGTCGGCGGCAAAGTCCATCGCCATGTTGCGCGTCAGTTGCCCCAGCGCGGCTTTGGAGACGGGATACAGCCAGCGCCCCGTTTGCGCCACCGAGGCGGAGATGCTGGTGAAGTTGACAATCGCCCCCTTGCCCAGCTTTTGCATGTGCGGGCGCACCGCGCGCGCGGCCATGACGGCGCTGACCAGGTTCACATCCAGCGCCTTGAGCCAGTCGGCGCGGCCCGATTGCGCGCCTTCGTCCAGATAGGTGGCTGCCAGGTTGACCAGAAAATCGATGCGGCCAAAGTGCCTGGCGACTTCGGCCACGCCTTGTTCGAGCTGGGCATCGTCGGTGATGTCGATAGGCCAGAAGCACACGCCTTGCGGGCCCTCGTCATCGCTCTCTTGCAGGCGCGCGCCGCCCTGGGCGTCGATGTCGAACACCGCCACGCGCACGCCGTAGCCGCGCAGCGCCTGTACCACGCCCGCGCCAATCAACGTGGCGCCGCCGGTGACGATGGCGACCTTGTCCTTGAGGTTTTTCATGTTGCTTGTCTCCTTGCTGGTTCATCCCGCTGGTGCGGTGTGGCAGCGCGCCCGGCCCGTGCTGCGCGGCGGGCGCGCTTGCGAAACCATCATGCAGCGCCGGCCGGCGCTCGCCTATCCAGCTTGTGCAGGCGCTATCCATCGTGTGCAAAAAATTGCCCTGTGGCATCGGGGCGGGGGCAGGCTGGCGCGGGCATGAAAAAGCCGCCGGTTAGCGCGGGCTGACAGGCGGCTTTGTTTTTTCAAATCAAGGGAAATTTTGTTTATTTTGTATGTTGCCTAAATGGCATTGTTTTATTTCCTTTGATTTGTTTTTTTGGGGGGTAAGCCTCAAACCCCTTCGCTCCAGGCGTCGAGCACCGCGCCGCGGCTGGCGCTGGCGGCGTTGTGGGCGAATTTGGCCAGCACGCCGCGGGTGTAGCGCGGCGCGGGTTGCCGCCAGTGCTTGCGGCGCTCGGCCAATTCCTCGTCGCTGACGTGCACTTGCAGCAGCAGTTGCTTGGCGTCGATGGTGATGGTGTCGCCCTCGCGCACCAGGCCGATGGCGCCGCCCACGTAGGCTTCGGGCGCGACGTGGCCGACCACCATGCCCCAGGTGCCGCCGGAGAAGCGCCCGTCGGTGATCAGGCCCACGCTCTCGCCCAGGCCTGCGCCGATGAGCGCGCCGGTGGGGGCGAGCATTTCGGGCATGCCGGGGCCGCCCTTGGGGCCGAGGTAGCGCAGCACCATCACGTCACCGGCCTTGATCTTGCCCTCCAAGATGGCTTGCAGGGCCGATTGCTCGTCGTCGAACACGCGCGCGGGGCCGGTGATGGCGGGGTTTTTCAGGCCGGTGATCTTGGCCACCGCGCCTTCGGGGCTGAGGTTGCCGCGCAGGATGGCCAGGTGGCCTTGGGCGTACAGGGGCTTGTCGATGGGGCGGATGACGTCCTGATCGGCGCGCGGCGCATCGGGCACGTCGGCCAGGGTTTCGGCGATGGTCTTGCCGGTGATGGTCATGCAGTCGCCGTGCAGCAGGCCGGCGTTGAGCAGGATTTTCATCACCTGCGGAATGCCGCCTGCGCGGTGCAGATCGACGGCCATGTATTTGCCCGAGGGCTTGAGGTCGCAGATCACGGGCACTTTCTTGCGGATGCGCTCGAAGTCGTCGATGCTCCAGTCCTCGATGCCGGCGGCATGGGCGATGGCCAGAAAGTGCAGCACGGCGTTGGTGGAGCCGCCGGTGGCCATGATGACGGCCACGGCGTTTTCCAGCGCCTTGCGGGTGACGATGTCGCGCGGGCGCAGGTTGTTGCGGATGGCTTGCAGCAGCACCTGGGCCGATTCCCTGGCGGAGTTTTGCTTCTCGTCGTGCGGGTTGGCCATGGTGGAGGAGTAGGGCAGGCTCATGCCCAGGGCCTCGAAGGCGCTGGACATGGTGTTGGCCGTGTACATGCCGCCGCAGGAGCCGTTGCCGGGGATGGCGCGCTGCTCGATTTCTTTGAGCTCCTCATCGCTCATGTTGCCGGCGGCGTTCTGGCCCACGGCCTCGAACACGCTGACGATGTTCAGGTCCTGATCCTTGTAGCGCCCGGGCAGGATGGTGCCGCCGTAAACGTAGATGGCGGGCACGTTGGCGCGCAGCATGCCCATCATGCCGCCGGGCATGTTCTTGTCGCAGCCGCCGATGACCAGCACGCCGTCCATCCACTGCCCGCCCACGCAGGTCTCGATGCAATCGGCGATGACTTCGCGGCTGACCAGCGAGTACTTCATGCCCTCGGTGCCCATGGACATGCCATCGGAAATGGTCGGCGTGCCGAATATTTGCGGGTTGCCGCCCGCTTGCCGGATGCCCTCCACGGCCGCATCGGCCAGGCGTTGCAGGCCCGCGTTGCAGGGCGTGATGGTGGAGTGGCCGTTGGCGATGCCGACCATGGGCTTGTCGAAATCGCTCTCGGTGTAGCCCAGCGCGTAGTACATGGAGCGGTTGGGCGCGCGCGATTTGCCCTGGGTGATGTGGGCGCTGCGCTCGTTGGCGGGGCGGATGGGGATGATTTTTTGCCCCTCGCCCGTGCAGGAGGCGCTGCAAGAAGGGGCGGAGGGGCGGGAGGAATCGCTCATGGTGTCGCTCTCGGTGTGATCGGTGTGGGGATGAAAAAAGGGCAGCGCGACGGGCGCGCTGAGGGGCGCATTGTCCCGCCTTTTGAACAGGTTTTTGCGCCTGTTCCGGCGCTTGGCCCGGCTGGCGATCCCGGGCGTTTGGGACATGCCAGGCGGGCAGCGCCCAAACGGTTGCGCCGTGCCTGTCGAGGCTTTTTTATTATCTATCAAACGGAAAAATAAAATGCATTTTTAGGCATGATGACATTGAAATGACTTTTCTTTTGATTGAAATGAAAGGGGTGCGTTGCGCCGCCCCTATAGTCGCGCCCCATGCGCTCTACCTCCCTTTTGCATTCCGCCCCCGTTCTGTGGCCTGTGCTGGCCGTGATTGGCTCGGTGGTTTCGCTGGCCCTGGGCACCTCGTATGCCAAGCAGCTCTTTCCCCTGGTGGGCGCGCAGGGCACGAGCGCGTTGCGCGTGGGGCTGTCGGCGCTGGTGCTGGTGCTGCTATGGCGGCCCTGGCGCTGGCCGCTGACGCGCCCCGATGTGGGCACGCTGCTGCGCTACGGGCTGGCGCTGGGGCTGATGAACTGGATGTTCTACATGGCTATTCGCACCATCCCTTTCGGGGTGGCGGTGGCGATCGAGTTCACCGGCCCGCTGGCGGTGGCGCTGTATTACTCGCGCCGCAAGCGCGATTACCTCTGGGTGGCGCTGGTGGTGCTGGGGCTGGGCCTGCTGCTGCCGCTGACGGAGCAGGCGCATGCACTCGATCCCGCCGGCGCGCTCTGGGCGCTGGGCGCGGCGGCGGCCTGGGGCACGTACATCGTGTTCGGCAAGCGCGCCGGGCATTTGCACGCGGGCCAATCGGTGGCGCTGGGCTTGCTGGCCGCGTCGCTGGTGGTCGTGCCCATTGGCATCGCCCACGCGGGCGCGGCGCTGTTCGATCCCCAGTTGCTGCTGTGGGGGCTGGGGGTGGCGATTGTCTCCAGCACCATCCCGATCTCGCTGGAGATGTTCGCCCTCAAGCGCCTGCCGCGCGAGACGTTTGGCATTTTGCTCAGCCTGGAGCCCGCCGTGGCCGCCCTGGCCGCGCTGGTGTTTTTGCACGAGGCGCTGAGCCTGCAACAGTGGCTGGCCATTGGCTGCATCATGGCCGCCTCCATGGGCAGCGTGGCCTCGGCCAGCCGCAGGCCGCCGGAGGTGGTGCAGATTTCCAAATCCAAGGAAAATTGAAAATCCGATTTCGGCAAGTCTGTATTGAAAATTACTTTTCAATTGGATTGTTTGATTTGGAAATTTGGAATTTCGGAATCCGTTCAAAATCTTCCGAGAATGGGCGCCAGGAAAGCCGGATGGATGAACTGCAAGCTGGCAGTGATCGGGCGTTCGCAGTTTTTCCATAACCGCCTCTCCCTCTCCAGCCAGACAAAGCTGCGACCCACAACCGTGCATGGGCGGGTGCTCTTGCGCGCGTCTTCCGGCAAAGGGCGTATGCGCTCAAATTGCTCCGGGCTGATGTCGCCAGGATATTTCGCTCTCATGTAAAGAGCATATTCAAAAAACAAAAAAACCTCGAACAGAGTCTTGTAAGGGAAAACACTCAATGACATACGCCAAAAATTTTGCAACAAATGGCAAAAAAATTGTCAGCGAAATATTCGGCGTATGGATGGAACACCGCCCTGCATCAAACACCATAACCATTGCAACTTTTGAGGTCGCCAGGTGAACTGCTTTTCTTTCAACATCGTCCCCGCCTTGATTTCATTAACCTGTTCGCTGGGCGCATCCGCCGCTTTCGCGGTAACGCCCACCCCGGATGCCGGCCTCGTTTTCAAGCAAGAGTCGCTGTGCCGGAGCGAGGGCGAATTTCTGCACCTGCGCGAGCGCATGCTGCTGCGCCACCAGCACACGGCCCAGCCAGGGCATCAGGGGCTTGCTGGGCAATACTTCCTCATGTACTGGCACCCGCAACAGCCCCACGCGCTGCACCTGTACGCACAGGGGCCGGAGGGCGCAGGCCAGTGGCGCTTGCGGGAGGGCAACAACAATGCCGAGCAGCCCCGCAGACTGGCCTACCCCACGGCAGGTCATATCCGTGCCTTGCAGCCGATGGAGGCGCTGTTCGCCCCGCAAGATTTGCCTGCCTTGCAAGCGGGCGGCTACTTTCTGGCCGGGTACGGACTGGCGTCAGGCGCAGCGGCGACCAACGATGCGCTGACACTGGAAGAAATGATCGGCGCGGAGCGTTACCACGTGCTTTGGCAGTACCAGCCGGTCGAGTACCAAAAGCTGGGGCGCACGGCCTGCATCGATTTCGAGAAGGTTCGCTTTTCGGATTACATGCTGCCCTGAAGCATTGACCATTGACTGACAGCCCCTTGGCAGGCTGCTGAAGTACTGTTTTGGCCTTCTGGCTGTTTGCCCGATCAAAACGAGCTGCAAGCGGTTTTTCGGCACGGATAAGAGGTCGGGTTCACCGATGAAGGGACTGATGCCTTTTCGCGGCAGTGTTTCAGCAGCCTGTTAGCCATCGCTCAACCGCGTCACCCCCGGCAGCGCGCAGGCGTAAATGGCGTTGCGCAGCGCGGCGATGGCTTCGTAGCGCGTGAAGCTGCGCCGCCACACCAGCACCACGCGGCGCGACGGGGGCTGGCGCCCCGCCTCATCCTGGATGGGCAGGTAGTGCACGTGTTCGCCCTGGTGGCTGGGTGCGGGCAGGCGCTCGGGCACGGCCAGGCGCGGCACCAGGGTGATGCCCATGCCTGCTGCCACCATGTGCTTGATGGTTTCCAGCGAGGAGCCTTCAAACGATTTCTGGATGCCTTCACCATCCGAAAAGCGTGCAAATTCCGGGCAGACCTGCAAAACGTGGTCGCGAAAGCAATGCCCTGTGCCCAGCAGCAGCATGTTGTGTTGTTGTAGCTGGGCCATCGTCACCGAGGTTTGCGCCGCCAGTTCGCTGTTGGCGGGCACGGCGGCCATGAAGGGTTCGTCGTACAGCGGCGCGACGGCCAGGTTGGCTTCGGGGAAGGGTTCGGCCAGGATGGCGCAGTCCAGCTCGCCCACGCGCAGCATTTCCAGCAGGCGTGTGGTGAAGTTCTCCTGCAATACCAAGGGCATTTGCGGCGTGCGGGCGATGACCTGGCGCACCAGCTCGGGCAGCAGGTACGGCCCGATGGTGTAGATCACGCCCAGGCGCAGCGGGCCTTGCAGGGGGTCGGTGCGGCTTTGGGCAATTTCCTTGAACAAATGCGCTTGATCGAGCACGTTTTGCGCCTGTTCGACCAGGCGCTCGCCCAGCGGCGTGACGGTGACTTCGCCCGAGCTGCGCTCGAAAATCTTGACCCCCAGCTCTTCTTCGAGCTTTTTCACCGCCACCGAGAGCGTGGGCTGGGAGACAAAGCAGGCATCGGCAGCGCGGCCAAAGTGGCGCTCGCGCGCCACGGCGATGATGTATTTGAGTTCGGTCAGCGTCATGGGCAAACAGGGCAGGGGGCAGCCATCGCGGCGGTTGCCTTAGCAGGGCTGCAACACGCCATCGACAAAGACTTTGAGCTCGCCGGGTGCAAAGGGCGTCCACTGCTCGTTTTGCGTCAGCGGCGCGGTCACGACGATGGCCATGCGATCGTCTGGCGTGTTGCGCTGGGAGAAATCGACGGTGAGGTCTTCATCGCTGAGCGTGAGCGAGTGAAACGGGTAGGCGCGCTCCACATAGCACAAATGCGTGGTGGCATGCGCCCACAGCGCATCGCCGTTGGAGAGCAGAAAGTTGAACGTGCCGTGGCGCGCAATGCGTTCGGCCAGCTCGCGCAGCGTCAGCGTCAGCTCGGGCACGCTGGGCACGCCCGCATGGGACTTGGCCAGCTCTTGCATGATCCAGCAAAAGGCGTGCTCGCTATCGGTCGTGCCTACGGGGTGGAAGTGGCTGTGCAGGCGCGGGCGAAAATCCTTCAGGTCGCCGTTGTGCGCAAACACCCAGTAATTGCCCCACAACTCGCGCACAAACGGGTGGCAATTGGGCAGGCTGACCACGCCCTGGGTGGCCTTGCGGATGTGGGCGATGACGTTGGTGCTTTTGATCGGATAGCGGCGGATCAGCTCGGCGATGGGCGAGGCGATGGCGCTTTGGTGATCGACGAAATGGCGCACGCCGTGGTCTTCGAAAAACGCCATGCCCCAGCCATCCACATGGTCGCCCGTCTTGCCCGCGCGCTGCGAAAACCCGGTGAAGCTGAACGCCAGGTCGGTGGGGTTTTTCGCATTCATTCCAAGGAGTTGGCACATGGTGGCAGCCGTTGAGAGAAGGGGATGGGCCAGCGCGCAGGCGCGCAAAGCCGCGCATCATACTGGCCCTTGCGGGCCTGATTTGAAATTACAAATCAAAGTAAATACTACTTGATTGTTAACAAGCCTAAATAGGGTAATTTTGTTTCTTGAATTTTGGAAAATTGGGGCTTTGCAAGGCGCCGCCAGCGCGCAAGGGGGAGGGCAAGCTCATCACACGCTCTCAGCCCTGACCATGCTGGCTTGCGCTGCCAGTGCGACAATCGCCGGTTTGCGTTTGATGGAAGGGGATGGCCATGCTGTCGGTGATCGCTTTGGTGGGGCGGCCCAATGTGGGCAAATCCACACTGTTTAATCGTTTGACGCGCACGCGCGATGCCATCGTGGCCGATTTCGCGGGCCTGACGCGCGATCGCCACTACGGCACGGCCAGGCTGGGCAAGCGCCAGTTCATCGTGGTGGACACCGGCGGCCTGGAGGACAGCGCCGAGGGCGCGATTTTCGAGAAGATGGCCGGGCAAACCATGCAGGCCATTGCCGAGGCCGATTTGGTGATGTTCATGGTGGATGTGCGCGCGGGCCTGGCTGGGCAAGACCACGAAATCGCCCGCTATCTGCGCCGCCTGGGCAAGCCGGTGCTGCTGGTGGCCAACAAGGCCGAGGGCATGAAGGGCAGCGCCCAGTTGGCCGAGTTCCACGAGCTGGGGCTGGGCGAGATTTACCCCATTTCCGCTGCCCACGGCCAGGGCGTGCGCGATTTGCTGGAGCTGGCGGCCGAGCAGTTGCCCCAGACCCTGCCCGATGCGCAGGCTGATGCCGACAACGATGGCGAGGAGAGCGAGGAGGGCGCGCGCGAGGCGGGCCCCATCCGCATCGCCGTGGCCGGGCGGCCCAATGCGGGCAAATCCACGCTCATCAACGCCTGGCTGGGCGAGGACCGGCTGGTGACGTTCGACATGCCCGGCACCACGCGCGATGCGATTCGCGTGCCGTTCACACGCGATGGCAAAGCCTATGAGCTGATCGACACGGCCGGGCTGCGCCGCAAGGGCAAGGTGTTTCAGGCCATCGAGAAATTCTCCGTTGTCAAAACCTTGCAGGCCATCGAGGGCGCGCAGGTGGTGGTGCTGGTGATCGACGCGACCGTGGGCGTGACCGATCAGGATGCGCACATTGCCGGGTTCATCCTCGAATCGGGTCGCGCCGTGGTGGTGGCGATCAACAAATGGGATGCGCTGGATCGCTACCAGCGCGAGCAATTGGCGCGCTCGCTGGAACTGCGGCTGGCATTCATGAAATTCGCCACCGTCAAGCACATCTCCGCCCTCAAGCGTCAGGGGCTGGGGCCGCTGTGGAAGGCCATCGACGCGGCCTACGCCGCCGCCACCTGCAAGATGCCCACGGCCAAACTCACGCGGCTGTTGCAGGAGGCCGTGCAATACCAGGCCCCGCGCAAGGGCGGCGGCTATCGCCCCAAACCGCGCTATGCCCACCAGGGCGGGATGAATCCGCCGGTCATCGTCATTCACGGCAACTCGCTCGACGGGCTGAGCCAGTCCTACCTGCGCTTTCTGGAGACGTGGTTTCGCAAAGCCTTCAAGCTCGAAGGCACGCCGCTGCGCATCGAATTGCGCACCACCGACAACCCCTATGCGGGGCGCGAGTAGGGCGGCACATGGCTTTCCATATCAAAAATGAATTTCAAAAAACTTTTTTGATACTGGATGTGCCAAAACGGGTTTTTCATTTTTCCTTTGATTGGTAATTTTTGCCTTGAATCCGGCCATGCAATCCCCCTTGCGCGAAGGCGCCCTGGTGCTGGGCATCGAATCGTCCTGCGATGAAACCGGCGTGGCGCTGGTGCGCCTGCCCGCCGCTTCGGGCGATGCGCAGCGCCCGGCCGTACCGCAACTGCTGGCGCACGCCTTGCACAGCCAGATCGACATGCACCGCGCCTACGGCGGCGTGGTGCCCGAGCTGGCCAGCCGCGACCACATCCGCCGCGTGCTGCCGCTGGCGCAGCAGGTGCTGACCGAGGCCGGGCACGGCCTGGATGCGGTGGATGTGATCGCCTACACCAAAGGCCCCGGCCTGGCCGGCGCGCTGCTGGTGGGCGCGGGCGTGGCCTGCGCGCTGGGCGCGGCGCTGGATAAGCCCGTGCTGGGCGTGCACCATCTGGAAGGGCATTTGCTCTCGCCCTTTCTGAGCGCCGATGCGCCGCAATTCCCCTTCGTGGCGCTGCTGGTCTCGGGCGGGCACACCCAGCTCATGCGCGTCGATGGGGTAGGGCGCTACGAACTGCTGGGCGAGACGATTGACGATGCGGCGGGCGAGGCGTTCGACAAATCCGCCAAGCTGCTGGGCCTGCCCTACCCCGGCGGGCCGGAGCTGGCGCGCCTGGCCGAAGGCGGCGATGCGCAAGCCTATGCGCTGCCCAGGCCGCTGCTGCGCGCGGGCAATCTGGATTTTTCATTTGCGGGCCTCAAAACGGCGGTGTTCACCCAGGTGCAAAAACTGGGCGCCGCGCTGGATGCGCCCGATAGCCGCCAGCGGCGGGATTTGGCCGCCAGCACGCAGGAGGCCATCGTCGAAGTGCTGGTGCGCAAAACCCTGCTGGCGCTGGAGCAAACGGGCCTGACGCGCCTGGTGGTCGCAGGCGGCGTGGGCGCCAACCGCCGCCTGCGTCAAACGCTGGATGCGGCCTGCGCGCGCCGTGGCCTGCGTGTGCATTACCCCGAGCTGTACCTGTGCACCGACAACGGCGCCATGATCGCCCTGGCCGCTGCCATGCGTTTGCAAGCGGGCTTGCAGCAGCCCACGCGGCAGTGGAGCTTCGACGTGCTGCCGCGCTGGCCGCTGGAGGCCATTGCCCAGCCTGTCTGATGGATTTTTACAAATCAATAGGCAAAAAAATAAACTTGCTATGGCTTGATTTTGGTAAAGTGATTTTTACTTTGATTTGTAAATAAAAGGGCTTTCGCCCCGGCCCGGGATGGGGCATGCGGGCCGTGGTGCAAGGCTATACTGCGCGCCATTGCAGGGGCGACTGGCGACGCTGGCGCGGCGCGCCCTTGCCGTGGCGGCGTTTGCCGTGTGTCCCTGGCCTTTGATCCATGCATACCTCTTTCCAAAAGATCGCCATCCTGGGCAAATACCAGGTCACGCCCTCGCGGGATGCGCGCAAGGCCGCGCGTAGCATCGTGGAGGATGTGGCGCGCTTTCTCGGCCAGTTCGGCTGCGAAGTGGCGCTGGAGGCCGAATCGGCCCTGAACCTGGGCGTGGAGGGCTATCCGCTGCTGACGGCGGCCCAGATCGGCCAGCAGTGCGATTTGTGCATCGCCATCGGCGGCGACGGCACCATGCTGGGCATTGCGCGCGAGCTGGCCCCCTACGCCACGCCGCTGATCGGCATCAACCAGGGGCGGCTGGGCTTTGTGACGGATTTGCCCCTCAACCATTACCAGGACCAGCTCGGCCCCATGCTGCACGGCATTTACGAGCAGGATTTGCGCCCGCTGATTCACGCGCGGGTCGAGCGCGAGGGCCACACCATCCACGAATGCCACGCGCTCAACGATGTGGTGGTTTCGCGCGGCGCGGCGGCAGGCATGCTGGAGCTGCGCGTGGAGGTCAACGGCCAATTCGTCTCCAACCAGCGCGCCGACGGGCTGATCCTGGCCACACCCACCGGCTCGACGGCGTACTCGCTCTCCGTGGGCGGCCCCATCGTGCACCCGGCCACGGCAGGCTGGGTGCTGGCGCCCATTGCGCCGCACAAGCTCTCCAACCGGCCGCTGATGCTGCCCGATGCCAGCCACGTCACCATCCGCATCCTGGCCGGGCGCGACATGAGCGCCAAGTTCGACATGCTCACCTCGCCCGATTTGATGGTGGGCGATGCCCTGCACATCAAACGCTCGCCGCACAGCGCGCGCTTTCTGCACCCCAAGGGCTGGAGCTATTTCGCCATGCTGCGCAGCAAGCTCGGCTGGAACGAAGGGGGAAGCTGATGGCCCTGCGCCGCATGGCCTTGCGCGACTTCGTGCTCGTGCAGGCGCTGGAGATCGATTTTCAAAGCGGCTTCACCGTGCTCAGCGGTGAGACAGGCGCGGGCAAATCCATCCTGATCGACGCCATGCAGCTCGTGCTGGGCGCGCGCGCCGAATCCGGCCTGGTGCGCGCCGGGGCGCAGCGCGCCGAAATCGTGGCCGAATTCGACGCCCCCACCGCGCCTGATTCCCCCCTGGCCCAATGGCTGCACGCGCAGGGCTGGGAGGCCGACCCCACCGATGCCGACCCCACCTTACTGCTGCGCCGCACGGTGGATGTGCACGGCAAAAGCCGCGCCTGGATCAACGGCAGCGTCGCCACCATCGGCCAACTCGGTGAACTGGGCCAATGGCTGGTGGACATCCACGGCCAGCACGCCTGGCAAAGCCTGATGCGCCCGGCCACCGTGCGCGCATTGCTCGATGGCTACGCCAGCGCCCAGCCGCAGGCCCAGGCCACCGGGCACGCCTGGCAACACTGGCGCGACGCCCTGGCCGCGCTCGAGCAAGCCCAGGCCAACGCCGAGCACATGCAACAAGACCGCGAGCGCCTGCACTGGCAACTGGAAGAAATCGGCCGCCTGGCCCCGCAAGAGGGCGAGTGGGCGCAGCTTGACCAGCAACACACGCGCCTGGCGCACATGCAGGACTTGCAACGCGCCGCCAGCCACGCCTGGCAGGCGCTGGACGCGGACGACAGCGGCGGCGCGCTGCGCGCCCTGACGCAAGCGGGTCACATCCTGGCCGAGCACCGCAATATCGAGCCGCAATTTGCCGAATGGGAAAACGCCCTGGCCGCGCTGGCCGACCCGCTGCAAGACATCGCCCGCGCCCTGCGCGACTATGCCCAGGCGCAGGAGTGGGATCCGGCCGAATTTGCCCAGCTCGATGAACGCATGGGCCAATGGCTGGCGCTGGCGCGCCGCCACCGCCAGCCGCCCGAGGCCCTGCCCGCGCTGTGGGCGCAATGGCGCGCGCAACTGGCCGCGCTCGATGCCGGGGCCGACATCGCCGCTCTCGCGCAGGCCGAACAAACCGCCCAGGCGCAATACCGGCAAGCCGCGCAAGCCCTCTCGGCCCAGCGCCGCGCCGCCGCGCCCGCGCTGGAGGCCGCCGTCACCACCCTCATGCACAGCCTGGGCATGAGCGGCAGCCGCTTTGCCATCGCCTTGCACACGCTGGAGCAACCTCAGGCGCACGGGCTGGATGAAGTGGAATTTCTCATCGCCAGCAGCCACAGCGCCGCCGCAAGGCCGCTGGCCAAAGTCGCCTCTGGCGGCGAGCTCTCGCGCATCAGCCTGGCCATCGCCGTGTGCACCAGCCAGCTCGGCCATGCGGGTACGCTGGTGTTTGACGAAGTCGATACCGGCATCGGCGGGGCCGTGGCCCACAGCGTCGGCCAGCTCATGGGCCGTCTGGGGCGCGATAGGCAGGTGCTGGCCGTCACCCACCTGCCGCAAGTGGCTGCCTGCGCCAGCGGGCATTTGCTGGTGCAGAAAACCGTGGCGCAGCAAGGCGCCAGCAGCGCCGTGCAGCCCATCGCAGGCCCGGCGCGCGTGGCGGAAATCGCCCGCATGCTCGGCGGCGACGCCCTCACCCCCACCACACTGGCGCATGCGCAGGAAATGCTCGACCGCGCCGCGCAAGCCTTGCAGGCCGGCGCCGATGCAGCCCCAGCCGCGCAAAGCCCTCAGGCCGCCAAAGCTGGCAAGAAGAAAACCGCGAAAGGAAACCCCCATGCGTGAACTGGTGCTGATTACCGGCATGTCCGGCTCGGGCAAATCCGTGGCGCTGGGCGCGCTGGAGGATGCGGGCTATTACTGCATCGACAACCTGCCGCCAGAGTTGCTGCTGGCCAGCCTGGCGCTGGAGCGCAACCAGCACATTGCCAGCATGGCCATTGCCATCGATGCGCGCAGCGCGCAATCGCTGCCCTTGCTGCCCGGGCTGCTCGAAGCCGTGCGCGGGCAGGGCGTGCAGGTGCGGGTGCTGTTTTTCGATGCCGCCACCGATACGCTGGTGCGGCGCTTTTCCGAAACCCGGCGCAAGCATCCGCTGGCAGGCGGCAGCGATGCGCACGGCGATGCGGCGCTGGTGCAGCTCATCGCGCACGAGCGCAGCATCATGGGGCCGCTGCGCGACATGGCCCACGTCATCGACACCAGCCACAGCCGCGCCTCGGAGCTGCAAAGCCGCCTCAAGCACATCCTGGGCCTGCCGCCGGGGCGGCTGACGCTGATCTTCCAATCCTTTGCCTTCAAGCGCGGCATCCCGCGCGATGCCGATTACGTATTTGACGTGCGCATGCTGCCCAACCCCCACTACGTGCCCGAGTTGAAGCACCGCACCGGGCTGGAAGCGCCGGTGATCGAGTTCCTGCAATGCGAGGCGCCAGTGCAGGCCATGCAGCAAGACATCGCCGGCTTTTTGCACAAATGGCTGCCCAGCCACGCCGACAACCACCGCAGCTACGTCAGCGTCGCCATCGGCTGCACCGGCGGGCAGCACCGCTCGGTGTTCATGGTGGAGCAACTGGCTGCGCAATTCAGCGCCGACTGGACGGTGCTCAAACGCCACCGGGAAATCGAGCTGGCGCGTTAATTGCAAATCAATGTAAACACCATTTTATGCATATCATGCCGAAACAAGGGTATTTTGTTGCTTATTGATTTAGAATAATAACTTGGAATCATGACCCAAGCCACCTTGACGATCATCACCGGCCACTCCCGTGGGCTGGGCCAGGCGCTGGCTGCGGCGCTGTTGCAGCGCGCCCAGCCGGGCGATTGCGTGCTGGGCATCGCCCGCCAGCCCAGCGCCCATTTGCAAGTGCTGGCTGCGCACAGCCCGGCGCATTTCGAGCAATGGCAGGCCGATTTGGCCGACGCCGCCCCCGTCGCGCAGCGGCTGGAGCAATGGCTGGCCGGGCGCAAGCAGGCGCAGGCATCGGCTGCTGGCGCTGCGCCCGCACAACCCGCGCCCACTGAAGCTGCGTCCACTGAAGCCCCGCCCACCATCTGGCGCGAGCTGCGCCTGATCAACAACGCCGGCCTGATCCCCGCCATTGCGCCGCTCAGCCAGCTTGGCAGCGCCGACATCACCCAGGGCCTGCGCGTGGGGCTGGAGGCGGCCATGTTGCTCTGTGCCGCCTTTTTGCGCGCCAGCGAAAACTGGCCCGCGCCGCCGGGCGCGGCGGCGGCAGGGCGCAAAGTGCTCAACATCTCCTCTGGCCTGGGCCGCCGCCCCATGGCTGCGCAAGCCGTGTACTGCGCGGCCAAGGCGGGCATGGATCTCTACACCCGCTGCCTGGCGCTGGAGGAAGCCGCCCGCCCCGAAGGCGCGCGCGTGGCCTCGCTGGCGCCGGGCGTCATCGCCACCGACATGCAGCAGCACCTGTGCAGCGCCCGCGCCCAGGACTTCCCCGATTTGCCGCGCTTTCAAAGCTTGCTGGAAAACGGCCAACTGCAAACGCCCGAGGCCACCGCCCAGGCCATCTTGCAGCGCCTGGATGCGCCCGGCTTTGGCGAGCCGGTCATTGACGATGTGCGGCAATAAGCACCTGTTCAAAATCCCGGCGCGCCAGGCAAAAAAACACCCATCGCGCCAACTCTCTCAAGCCGCATCGATGGGTGTGCCCATGGGGGAGCGTCCGATTGCGCAGTGTGCTCCTCCTCTCCTCTCATGTGCGCAGAGTGTAGAGGTCGCATGGGATGCATGCAACGAATCGCATCCGTGCGTAACTTTTGTTAACTTTCCGCGTGGCCTGGCTGTTGCAGGCCCTTGCCCCAAACCCTGCCAATCCCCTTTGCCAGCCCATGAACGACGCCCAGCTTTTGCGCTATGCACGCCACATCCTGCTCGACGAAATCGACCTGGCCGGGCAAGAGCGCCTGCTGGCCAGCACGGCGCTGGTGGTGGGCTGCGGCGGCCTGGGTCATGCCGCCATCGCCTACCTGGCCGCCGCTGGCGTAGGGCGGCTGTGGATTGCCGATGACGACGTGGTCGAAGCCTCCAACCTGCAACGTCAGGTGTTTTTCACGCCTGCCGATCTGGGCCAACCCAAGGCGCAGGTACTGGCGCAGCGCATGGCGGCGCAAAACCCCGATGTGGAGATCCGCCCCTTGGTGCAGCGGCTGGACTTCGGCGGCTTGACGCGCCTGCTGGCCGAATGCGATGTGGTGCTCGATTGCAGCGACAACTACGCCACGCGCCACGCTATCAACCGCGCCAGCATCGCCACGCAAACGCCATTGGTCATGGGCGCGGCCACGCGTTTTGATGGCCAGCTCAGCGTATTTGATCCGCGCCGCGCCGATTCGCCCTGCTATGCCTGCCTGTTTGGCGAGGGGCATGCCGACGATGGCGCGTGCGCGGTCTTTGGCGTCTTTGCGCCACTGGTGGGCATGGTCGGCACGGCGCAGGCTGGCGAGGCCCTCAAGGCGCTGCTGGGCCTGGGCCAGAGCGCATGTGGCCAGTTGCTGCTTTTCAACGCGCTGAGCAGCGCGCCGCAAGCCTTGCAGTTGGCCCGCAATCCAGGCTGTGGTGTATGCGCGCCGCCACGCCCGGCAACGGTTTAAGCCACGGAAGCCAGCCTGGCTATGGTGCTGAAGGGGCATTGCGGTTACAATCTGCGCCGTTTTGCATTCGGTCAGGGCAGCAATGCAGCGATGAATGGGGCGGAAACAAGCCGCCCCTTGTTGTTTCTGGAATGGCCGTAAACGGAAAAAAGGGGCCGCTGTGCAAGGGCGCAGCAGCACTTTGGACACAGCCGCAAGGCAGGCGAGATAGGCGCTTTGCTCCCCGTGCAACAGGGATGGGGGCAGGGCATCGGCAAACCCGAGGTTTCGCCACCTGCGGGTTTTTTTGTTTTTTCAGGGGACGTCGAACGTGGCAATGCAGCAGGTGATCGAACAAACCGTCACGGGTTTGGGGTTTGATCTGGTGGAAGTAGAGAGATCTGCTGGCGGCTTGCTGCGCGTGACGATCGATTTGCCTTGGCAGGAGCCGGAAAACGCCGAGCAGCAAGCGCCTACCCAGGAGCCGGCGCTGCCCGCATCCGCAGCGCCGCGCGCCATTACCGTGGAAGACTGCGAGACGGTCACACGCCAGCTCCAGTTCGCGCTGGAGGTCGAGGGCGTGGATTACGCCCGTCTGGAAGTCTCCTCGCCAGGCATTGACCGTTTGCTGCGCGACGAGCGCGACTTGCGGCGCTTCACCGGCGAGGTGGTGGACGTGGTGCTCAAGCAGCCTATTGGGGCGGCCGCAGGCGGCGTGGTGAGCGCCAATCGCAAACGCTTTCGCGGCCAGTTGCTTGCGGGCGATGGGCCGGGGCAGTGGCAGGTGGTCTGGACTGACGAGCCTGAGCGCAAGCCCGGTCAGAAGGTGAGCAAGAAATACGTGCCGCCGCCAGCGCAGGCGCTGGGCTTTACGCTCGATGAAGCCAAGGAAGTGCGCCTGGCGCCCATTGTCAGCTTCAAAGGCCGATGAGCAGGCCCGAACAGAAAAAACGGATTGAAAGAAATGGCAGGCCCCAAAAGGCCGCAGGAGTTGTGCACATGAATCGCGAATTGCTGATGTTGGTCGATGCGATCTCGCTGGAAAAGAACGTCGAGCGCGACGTGGTGTTCGGGGCCATTGAGCTGGCCTTGGCCCAGGCGAGCAAAAAGCTCTACAAGGAAGACGTGGACATCCGCGTGGCGATTGATCGCGATAGCGGCGACTACGAAACGCTGCGCCGCTGGCTGGTAGTGCCCGACGAGGCTGGCCTGCAAAACCCCGATGCCGAGGAGCTGCTGATGGACGCGCAAGAGCGCGATCCGCAATTGCAAGTGGGCGACTACATCGAGGAGCAAATCGAATCCATCCCGATAGGCCGCATTGGCGCGATGGCGGCCAAGCAGGTGATCTTGCAGAAGATCCGTGAAGCCGAGCGCGCCATGCTGCTCAGCGATTTTCTTTCGCACGGGCAAAAAATCTTCACCGGCACCATCAAGCGCGTGGACAAAAGCGGCGACGCCATCGTCGAGAGCGGGCGCGTCGAGGCGCGCCTGCGCCGCTCGCACATGATTCCGAAGGAAAACCTGCGCTCGGGCGATCGCGTCAAGGCGCTGATCCTGGAGGTCAACCCCGAGCTGCGCGGGCCAGCCATCCTGCTCTCGCGCACGGCGCCCGAGTTCATGGTGGAGCTGTTCCGCAACGAGGTGCCGGAAATCGGCCAAGGCGTGGTAGAGATCAAATCCTGCGCCCGCGATGCAGGTTCGCGCGCCAAGATTGCCGTGGTTTCACACGATCCGCGCGTGGACCCCATTGGCACCAGCGTGGGCATTCGCGCCACCCGCGTGAATGCAGTGACCAACGAGATGGCTGGCGAGAAGGTGGACGTGGTGCTGTGGTCGGACGATCCGGCCGAGTTCGTCATCGGCGCGCTCTCGCCCGCGCAGGTGCAGTCCATTTACGTCGATGAGGAAACCCATGCCATGGACGTGGTGGTGGACGAGGAAAACCTCGCCAACGCCATTGGCCGCGGCGGCCAGAACGTGCGGCTGGCATCCGATTTGACCGGCTGGAAAATCAACATCATGGATCCGGCCGAGTCTGCCGAGAAGCAGGCCAATGAGGACAGCCAGATCCGCGAACTGTTCATGGGCAAGCTTGATGTCGATCAGGAAATGGCCGACATGCTGATTGCCGAAGGCTTCGCCACGCTGGAGGAAATCGCCTACGTGCCTTTGCAGGAAATGCTGGAGATTGAAGGCTTCGACGAGGAAACCGTCAGCGAGCTGCGCGCGCGCGCCAAAGACGCGCTGTTGACGCTGGAAATTGCACGTGAGCAAAGCGTCTCGCAAGTGGCGCAGGATTTGCGTGAACTGGAAGGCGTCAGCGCCGACTTGCTGGTCAAGCTGGCCGAGCACCGGGTGTTCAGCCGTGACGACCTGGCCGATCTGGCCACCGACGAGCTGATGGAAATCGGCGGCCTGGATGAAAAAGAGGCCACCGATTTGATTGTCAAAGCGCGTGCGCACTGGTTCGATAACGACCAGGCCCAACAGGTATAAGGAGGGCGGAGCAGATTTATGTCCACCAACACCATTACGGAATTTGCCGCCGAGCTCAAGCAAACGCCCGAAGCCGTGCTGCAACAGCTCAAGGAAGCGGGCATTGCCAAAGCCTCGGTCAACGACGCCCTCAGCGAAGCCGACAAACAGCAATATCTGGCGCACCTGCAAAGCGTCACCGGTCACGCCGATGAGCGCAAGAAAATCACGCTGACCAAGCGTTCGACCAGCGCCATCAAGCAGTCCGACGCGACTGGCAAGGCCCGCACCATCAACGTGGTGACCCGGAAAAAACGCACCTTCGTCAAGCGCGAAGAAGTGGCCGAAACCCCGTCGGCCACGCCGGAGCCGGTGGCGTCTGCTGCGCCTGCCGTGCCTGCGGCTTCTGGCGCCCCCGTGGCCCCTGCCGCGCCCGCTCCGGCGGCAGCGCCTGCCGGGCCGTCGCCTGCCGAGGCAGCCGAACTGGCGCGACGCGAGCAAGAGGCGCGCCAGGAAGCCGAGCGCCTGCGCCAGCAGGAGGCCGAATTGGAGCGCGAACGTGTTGCCCGCGAAGAGCGCGAACGCAAGGAGCGCGAAGCCGAGGAGCGCGCCGCCGCCTACGCCCGCCAGGAATCCGAGAAAAAAGCCCGCGCTGCGGCCGAGAAGGAACAGGCCCTGCAAGAGGCGCGCCAGGAAGCCGAGCAGCGCGCCCGGGAGCAGCAGGAGCAGCGCCGCAAGGCCGAGGAAGAATCGCAGAAGCGCGCCGCCGAGGAGGCAAGCCGCGCCAAGGATTTGGAGGAGCGCCGCCGCAAGGCCCAGGCCGAGGCCGAGGCCATCCGCGCCATGATGTCTGCGCCGCGCAAGGTGCTGGTGGCCAAGAAGGCCGAAGCGCCTGCGCCCGCCGCGGCTGCCGATGCCAAGAAAGGCACGCTCACCAAACCCGCCGCCGCAGGCGATGCCAAGAAGAAAGCCGACAAGCCCGGCAGCAGTGCTGGCCGCAAGGTCAAGGAGCTCAAGTCCTCGGATCTGTCCTCCAACTGGGCTTCTGAAGACGGTCGCCGCAAGGAAATCAAGACCCGGGGCGATGCCACCGGCGGCGTGGGCCGCGGCGGCGCCAGCGGCTGGAAGGCCGGCGGCAAGTCCGCCAAAGGCAAGCGCGACAGCCGCGATGCGCGCGATCGCCGCGCCGAGCCGGTGCAGCAGGAATTGCGCGTGCTGGACGTGCACGTGCCCGAGACCATCACCGTGGCCGAGCTGGCGCACAAGATGGCCATCAAGGCCTCCGAGGTCATCAAGGCGCTGATGAAGATGGGCCAGATGGTCACCATCAACCAGCCGCTGGATCAGGACACGGCCATGATCGTGGTCGAGGAAATGGGCCACCGCGCCGTGCAGGCCCAGCTCGACGACCCCGAGGCTTTCACCGAGGACGAGGCCAGCCAATACCAGGCCGAGCTGCACCCGCGCGCGCCCGTGGTCACCGTCATGGGCCACGTGGATCACGGCAAGACCTCGCTGCTGGACTACATCCGCCGCACCAAGGTCGCCTCCGGCGAGGCGGGCGGCATCACGCAGCACATCGGCGCCTACCACGTTCAGACGCCGCGCGGCATCGTCTCCTTCCTGGATACGCCGGGCCACGAAGCCTTCACGGCCATGCGCGCCCGTGGCGCGCAGGCCACCGACATCGTCATCCTGGTCGTGGCCGCCGATGACGGCGTGATGCCCCAGACCAAGGAGGCCATCAAGCACGCCAAAGCGGCCAAGGTGCCCATCGTCGTGGCCATCACCAAAGCCGACAAGCCCGAGGCCAACCCCGAGAAGGTCAAGAACGAACTCGTGGCCGAGGAGGTCGTGCCCGAGGAATACGGCGGCGACTCGCCCTTCATTGCCGTGTCTTCCAAGACCGGCATGGGCATTGACGACTTGCTGGAAAACGTGGTCTTGCAGGCCGATGTGCTCGAACTCAAGGCCCCGGTCGATGCCATGGCCAAGGGCCTGGTGATCGAAGCCCAGCTCGACAAGGGCCGCGGCCCCGTGGCCACGGTGCTGGTGCAGTCGGGCACGCTCAAGGTGGGCGACGTGGTGCTGGCCGGCCAGACCTATGGCCGCGTGCGCGCCATGCTCGACGAAGGCGGCGCGCGCGTGCAAAGCGCCGGCCCCTCGATCCCGGTGGAAATCCAGGGCCTGACCGAGGTGCCGCTGGCAGGCGACGATTTCATGGTCATGAGCGACGAGCGCCGCGCGCGTGAAATCGCCACCTACCGCGCCGGCAAGTTCCGCAACACCAAGCTGGCCAAGCAGCAGGCGGCCAAGCTGGAGAACATGTTTGCCGACATGACCGCTGGCGAGGTCAAGACCCTGCCCATCCTCATCAAGGCCGACGTGCAAGGCTCGCAGGAGGCGCTGTCGCAATCGCTGCTCAAGCTCAGCACCGACGAAGTCAAGGTGCAGGTGGTGTACTCCGGCGTGGGCGGCATCAGCGAAAGCGATGTGAACCTGGCCATTGCCTCGGGCGGCATCGTCATCGGCTTCAACGTGCGCGCCGACGCGGGCGCGCGCAAGCTGGCCGAAACCAACGATGTGGACATCCGTTACTACAACATCATCTACGACGCCGTGGACGAGCTGAAGGCGGCCATGAGCGGCATGCTCGCGCCCGAGCAGCGCGAGGAAGTCACCGGCACGGCCGAGATCCGCACCGTGTTCGTGGCCTCCAAGATCGGCACCGTGGCCGGCTCCTACATCACCAGCGGCTTCGTCACCCGCAGCTCGCACTTCCGCCTGCTGCGCGACAACGTGGTGGTTTACACCGGCGAGATCGAATCGCTGCGCCGCATCAAGGAAGACGTCAAGGAAGTGCGCGAAGGCTTCGAGTGCGGCATCAAGCTGCGCAACTACAACGACATCAAGGAAGGCGACCAGCTCGAATTCTTTGACATCAAGGAGATTGCGCGCACGCTGTAAGCGCGCAGGGCAGGCAGAGGTGTTTTGGCATGGAAATTTTCCAAATCAAAAGGAAACGAAACGGCCTTGTTTCGGCAAGTTATTGTTGAAGTGAGTTTTCCTTTGATTCGTAAAACGCTTTTGCAGTCGTGATGTGTCCAACCATGCCATCCCCGCGCGCCCTGAGCTTGCACACCTTGCCCGGGCGGTTTGCCATCTGCCGCCTGGCGCCCGATGCAGCCATTCCCGCCTGGGCCACGGCGGGGGCTTTTTTCTCCGTGACGAAAACGGACGAGGAGCTCTCCATCGTCTGCCCGCAAGAGCTGGCCGCGCAAGCCCCGGCGGGCACGCCCGTCTCCGCCGATTGGGCCTGCCTGAAGCTGGCAGGCCCGGTTGCCTTTGACGAAACCGGCATCGTGGCGGCCCTCAGCAGCGCCATCGCCGCGGCAGGGCTGGGGGTGTTTGTGCTCTCCACCTTCGATGGCGACCACCTGCTGGTGCAGCAGGCCGATTACCCCGCCGCCGTGCAGGCGCTGCGCGGGCAGGGCCACACCGTCCATCCTTGAGCCGCCGCCATTTCAGATTGCCCTTTCAGAAAACGGAAAACAGCGAACCTTCCATCAGGACACCATGCGCAAACAAGCTTCCCGCCCCAATCGCGGCTACCGCGTCGCCGACCAGATCCAGCGCGATCTGGCCGAGCTGATCGCGCGCGAGCTCAAAGACCCGCGCGTGGGCATGGTCA
>JAUMYU010000088.1:1815-5139 GCA_030528485.1 Comamonadaceae bacterium | reverse complement strand
CAGCGCCTGCTCGGGCAGCGTGCCCGGCAGCACCGCCAGGGTGTCGTCGCCCCAGGTCATGGGCAGGCCGGCGGCGTGCCAGCAGCCGACCATGCCGGGGATGCCGGGCACCAGCTCCAGCGGCACATCGCCGCGCGCGCGCAGCCGCACGTACAGATGCATGAAGGAGCCGTACAGCAGCGGGTCGCCCTCGCACAGCACCACCACTTGCGCCGTGCGCGAGAGCGCGGCCAGGCGCTGGCACCAATCGTCGTAAAACGCCGCCAGGGTGCGGGCGTAGGCCGGGTCGTCCAGAGGGATCTCAGTGGTGACGGGGTATTCCATCGCGTGCTCCACCGCATCGGGCGCGAGCAGGCCCTGCACGATCTGGCGCGCCATGCCCGCGCGCCCGGCCTTGCGGAAATACGCCACCTGCCGCGCCTGGCGCACCAGCCGCGCGGCTTTGAGGCTCATCAGCTCCGGGTCGCCCGGGCCCAGCCCTACGCAGACCACGCCCTGGCTGGCGTTGCCGTGGTGGTGGCCGTTGCCGCCGGGTTGCTCGTCTGTGCGCATCGTCATCGGGGTGTCGGGGTGCATCACTCGGCGCTGCTGGCCAGCGCATTGATGGCCGCCACGGTGATGGCCGAGCCGCCCAAACGCCCGTGCACGATCAGCGCCGGGGCGGGCAGCGTGTGCAGCAGCGCCTCTTTCGATTCCGCCGCGCCCACAAAGCCCACCGGGCAGCCGATGATGGCCGCCGGGCGCGGGCAATCAGGCGCTTGCAACATGTTGAGCAGGTGAAACAGCGCCGTGGGCGCATTGCCAATAGCCACCACCGCCCCGGCCAGGTGCGGTCGCCACAGCTCCACTGCCGCCGCGCTGCGCGTGGTGCCCAACTGCTGCGCCAGCGCGGGCGTGCGCGCATCGTGCAGCGTGCAGATGATGGGGTTATCGGCGGGCAGGCGCGCGCGGGTAATGCCTTCGCTGACCATGCGCGCATCGCACAGCACGGGCGCGCCCGCCTCCAGCGCCTGCTGCGCCGCTTGCGCCATGCCGGGGGAAAACGCCACATCGCGCGCCAGCTCCACCAGCCCGGCGGCGTGGATCATGCGCACCACCACGCGCTCCTCCAAGGGGGAAAAGCGGCCCAGATCGGCCTCGCGCCGGATGATGGCGAAAGACTGCCGGTAAATCGCGGCGCCATCGGTCTCGTAAACGTGTTGCATCGGCCTTGCCTGCCCTTTTTGCCTGGGTAAAAGGGGCAGGATGATAGCGCCCGGTGGCGTCGCTTTGGCGCGTGTTCCCAGTCCCGGCGCGCGTGGGCAAGCAGCGGTTTGGGGGCCGTGCGGGCAGGGGCGGAGTGGATGGGCCGCGCTACGGCTGGGCAAACAGCCGTGCGGCCACCAGTGCGGGCGGCTCGTGCAGCGCCTGCGCGCTCCAGTACGCGCTGGGCCGGTCGTGGCAAGCCCCGTTGCGCACCAGCGCAAACAGGGGCGGGGCGGCGCCGGCGCTGGCCTCGGGTGGCGTGGCGTACAGCGTGACGGTGGCGGGCTGCTGGCGGGCGCAGCCCTTGGGGCAGCCGGAAACATGCAGATGCGCGCCGGGCGGCACGTGCTCGGCCAGCGCCAGCGCCAGCGCCTGGGTGGGCGTCAGCGCCTGATGGCAGGCGGGCGCGCCCGGGCAGGCCGAAACGCGCAGGCGGGCGTCGTCAGCGCCGGTGAGCCACTGCTGCGCATCCAGCAAACCCGCTGCTTGCAGCCAGTGGGTATCGGGCTTTTGGGCCATCTCGATCAACACCATGCGCCAGGGCGTGATGCGCAGCAAAGGCGCGCCGGGCGCGTTGCGCAAAGCGCCTGCCAGGCGCGCCAGCGCGCGGGCCGATATGCGGCCCAGCGGCGCAGCCGCCAGCCAACCCAGGCCGGGCAGCCAACCCGGCGCAGGCGGGAGTGGGGACGACGATGGGCATGCCGCAGGCAGGGCGCAGCGCCACACTCCTGCGGGCAAAGGCCAGGGCGGCATGCTGGGCCACGGTGAGGCGAATTCTTGATTGGCCTGTTGCGCGGTCTGTTGCGTGGCTTGCTGCTCGGCCCGCATGGCAGCCAGTGCCGGTGGCTGCGCCGCTTGCCAGGCGGCCAGCAGTGCGCGCAAACGCATCGGCCGCTGCCCCTGCTGGCGCAACGCCTGTGCCTGCGTGGCGCACCACTGCGCCAGCGCGATGGCGGTGGCGACGGCATCCTCTGCCGTGGCGGCGGCCAGCGCCCAGGGCTGCCCATCGGGCTGCACCCACCAGGCCGCGGGCCGCCCTTCAGGCGAGCCAGCAGACCCCGGCGCTGCGGGCAGCAAGCGCACATCGGCGGGCCACTTCTGCAAGCCCTGGGCGTTGCGCACCACGGCCCAGCCAAACTTGGCGGGCAAATCCGCCAACCCCGGCGCCTGGGCGATGGCCGCCTGCAAGCGTTGCGCCAGCGCCAGCACGCCATCGCCCGCGCGCCACAGCGGATCGATCACCACGTTGCGCCGCCGCTCCAGCGCCGCATCGGCATCGAGCAGGCCCGCCCCCGCCAGCGCGCGCAACACCGTCGCATGGCGCGCACCGGCAAGGCCGCGCAACTGCACATTGGCGCGGCCGGATAGCTCCACCACACCCGCCCCGTGCGAGGCCGCCAGCCGCGCCAGGCGCAGGCATTGCGCCGCCGTCAGCCGCCCCAGCGGCGGCCGCACCCGCAGCACCAGCCCATCGCCCGACGGCATGGGCCGCCATGCGCCAGGGCACCAGCCCTGCACGCGGGCAGTTTCGTTTTGCACTTGCTCCACCTGGGTTGTCCTGTTTTTGTTGCGCCAGGCGCGATTGTGGCGGTACCGCCTGCGCTGGTTGCCATCAGCCCTTTGGCGCCGCGCGCCGGGGCGGCCCGGCGCGGCGCTTGCGCAGCCAGATCATCACCCCCGTCACGCTGATGACGGCCACTGCCAGCCCCAGCAGGCTGACCAGCGCGCGGCCCGCCACACCCAGGATGCGGCCCGAGTGCAGCGGGTATTGCGCCGCCATGAACACCTCGCCCGCGCTGCCGCCCAGGCCCGTGCGCACGTCTGCCACGGTGCCGCTGGCCGCATCCAGATACACCCAGTGCGGCCCCAGCGAGGGGCCGTAAGGCTCGCGCCCCGGCGCGGCAAAGGCCACGGCGTACAGCCCGTCTGCATCCTGCCAGTCGTACAGCCGCCAGGGCTGCAAGCCCAGCGCCTTGGCTGCGCCAGGGGCGGGCGTGGCGGGCGATGAAGCCGCGGCAGCGGTGTGGATGGTGGATGGGGGCGCGACGGGCGCATCGCCCAGCCAGCCCAACTGCCGCG
>JAUMYU010000088.1:0-1805 GCA_030528485.1 Comamonadaceae bacterium | reverse complement strand
CGCTCCAGCGCCAATTGCAGCGCGCGCTCGCGCCCGATGGCCGCTTGCCCTGGGGGCAAGGGCTGGCGGCCCGCCCAAGGCTCGGGCGGCACGGGCGAAAACCACGCCACCAGCGGCTGCATGACCTCCGTGCGCAGATTCAGCCCCACGCCGGTGATGGCCAGCACCAGCAACAGCGGCCACAGCCACACGCTGCCCGAGCGGTGCAGATCGAACGTCAGCTTGTGCCCGCCTGCGCCCCAGCGAAACGCGAAGGACTTGCGCCAGGCCTTGCGGCTGGGGAAGGCCAGCGCCAGCGCCCACAGGCAATCCAGCGCCCACAGCAAGGCCACGCCGCCCAGCAGCCAGGCGCCCCACACGCCGGGCAGGTGCAGGCTGTAGTGCAGCCTGTAGATGAAAGGCAGCAGGTCTTGCCGCGCCTGCGCCAGCGAGCCGCCGCGCCACTTGCCCCACTGCCGCTGGCCCAGGATCTGGCCGCTGACCAGGTGCACGAACAACTGGTCAAAGCCCAGTGGCGCGTTTGTGCCCGCGCCCGCACCTCCATCCGCATCCGGTTTGGCCGCCACGCGCAGCATGGCCGCCTGCCCCGGCTCCAGCGCCAGCGGCAGGCTGGTCACGCGCCACTGCGGCTGCGCGGCCTCCACCTGCGCGGCCAGCGCCAGCAGCTGCGCTGCATCCAGCGCCGGCGTGCCGGGCGTGCGCAGCATGCGCGGGTTCAGCAGCGCATCCAGCTCGTCCGTCCAGGCCATCACGGCCCCGGTCAGGCCGGTGAGCACCAGAAAGGCGGCCAAGGCCAGGCCCGCCCAGCGATGCAGTTTGAGCAGGGCCGGGCGCAGCAGGTGTGGTGGCTTGGGGCGGGCTTGGGCGTGCGGCGGGGGCATGAGGGGGCAAGAGCCTTTTCAAAGAAATGGGGTAATCAATGAGGCAAGAAATGAGGCGGGGGTGGTGCTTTTTGGGTGCCACGTGGTTACACTGGCGCAACCATGTTGATCGTTCTGGATACATCTGTGCTGGTGGCTGCGATGCGCTCCAAAAGCGGGGCGAGTCACCAGTTGCTGCGGCAATTGCCATCGCCCAGGTTCCGCCCGGCCTTGTCGGTGGCGCTGTACATGGAATGGCAAGCTGTCCTTACGCGGCCAGAGCATGTGCCCGCCGGCGTTGACGTGGCGCAAATGCAAGGCTTTTTGCGCTACCTGGCCTCGCTGTCGCATTTGCAGGATGTGTACTACCTGTGGCGCCCTTTCCTGCGCGATGCCGACGACGACATGGTGCTGGAATGCGCCGTGGCCTCGGCCAGCCGTTACATCATCACGCATAACACGCGGGATTTCCGGGGCGCATCGGCCTTCGGTATCCAAGCCCTCACACCTGCTGAATTCTTGAGCCTTCTGGAGAGCGCCCCATGACCGCCTTGACGATTCGCCTGCCCGATTCCATCCACCGCAAGGTCAAAGAACTGGCCGCGCGCGATGGCATTTCCGTCAACCAGTTCATTGCCAGCGCCACGGCGGAGAAGCTGGCCAGTTGGCTGACGCTGGAGCACCTGCGCGCCGAAGCGGCGCAGGGGCGGCGCGAGGACTTTCTGGCCGTGCTGGAGCGCGTGCCCGATGCCCCGCCCGCGCCGGGCGATGCGCGGTGAGGCAGAGCCGCGCCGCCACTGCGGCGGCGCGGCCTGCACCTCGCAGGGACCTCGCAGGTGTCTCGCAGGCGGCCTGCCCGGGCATGCAGGCGGGCAGGGCGTCTGCCGTCGGCGCGCGGCTTACCAGCGGTAGGTGGCCGTGGCCGTCACCGTGCGCGGCAGGCCG
>JAUMYU010000087.1 GCA_030528485.1 Comamonadaceae bacterium | reverse complement strand
CGGCATCGCTGCCATCGCACCAGTGGATGCGCGCGGGCTTGCACAGCGCGGCCATGTCGGCCACCCAGGCCAGCAGCTTGGCATGTTTGACGGTGGCGGGGGCCTGGATATCGACAGGGGTCATGGGAGTCTCCTTTTCAAACAATGGTCAATGGGGGCAAGGGCCGGCAGGGCTGGGGGCCTGGCAATGGCGGCAGGCGGGGGTTAGCCCAGCCGCGCTTGATGGGCGGCAATTTGCTGGCGGATTTGCGCCGGTGCGGTGCCGCCGAGCGTGTGGCGTGCGGCCAGCGCGCCTTCGAGGCTGAGGGCGTCGAACACGTCGGCTTCGATGGCGGGGTTGAAGGCTTGCAGCTCGGCCAGGGGCAGCTCGCTCAAATCCAGGCCGCGTTCGCTGGCGATGCGCACGGCGTGGGCGACGGCTTCGTGCGCATCGCGGAAGGGCAGGCCTTTCTTGACGAGGTAGTCGGCCAGATCGGTGGCGGTGGCATAGCCTTTGCTGGCGGCGGCGCGCATGGCATCGGCGTTGACGGTGATGCCGCCTTCCTTGGCGCCGGTGGCGGGGTTGAGCTGGCCGCCAATCATTTCGGCAAAGATGCGCAGCGTATCGCGCAGTGTGTCCACGGTGTCGAACAGCGGCTCCTTGTCCTCCTGGTTGTCCTTGTTGTAGGCCAGCGGCTGGCCTTTCATCAGCGTGATCAGGCCCATCAAATGCCCCACGACGCGGCCGGTCTTGCCGCGCGCCAGTTCGGGCACGTCGGGGTTTTTCTTCTGCGGCATGATGGAAGAGCCGGTGGTGAAGCGATCGGCAATGCGGATGAAGGCGAAGTTCTGGCTCATCCAGACGATGAGTTCTTCCGACAGGCGGCTGATGTGCACCATGATGAGCGCGGCGGCGGCGCTGAATTCGATGGCGAAGTCGCGGTCGCTGACGGCATCCAGGCTGTTCTGGCAGATTTGCGGGTTGCCCGCCTCATCGACCATGCCCAGCGCGCGCGCGACCATGGCGCGATCCAGCGGGTAGCTGGTGCCCGCCAGCGCGGCCGCGCCCAGCGGCAAGGTGTTGGTGCGGCGGCGCACCTCGCCCAGGCGCTGGGCGTCGCGGCGGAACATTTCCACATAGGCCAGCAGGTGGTGGGCAAAGCTCACCGGCTGGGCCACTTGCAGGTGGGTAAAGCCCGGCAGGATCACGTCCACATGGCGCTCGGCCACTTCCACCAAGGCGCGCTGCACGTCGGCCAGCAGCGCCAGCAGGCCGTCGATCTCCTCGCGCAGCCACAGGCGCACGTCGGTGGCAACTTGGTCGTTGCGGCTGCGGCCGGTGTGCAGGCGCTTGCCCGCGTCGCCCACCAGGGCAGTCAGGCGCGCCTCGATGTTCAGGTGCACGTCCTCCAGATCCAACTGCCACTGGAACTGGCCGGATTCGATCTCCTGGGCGATTTGGTCCATGCCGCGCTGAATGGCCGCTTCGTCCTCGGCGCTGAGCAGGCCCACGGCGTGCAGCATTTGCGCGTGGGCGCGGCTGCCGGCGATGTCGGCTTTCCACAGGCGCTGGTCAAAAAAAACGCTGGCGGTGTAGCGTTTGACCAGTTCGCTCATCGGCTCGGTGAACAGGGCCGACCAGCCCTGGTCTTTGGTGGCGAGCTGATTGGCAGAGGGGTGGGGGGCTTGGGAAGACGGGGTGTGGGACATGGAACTCAGGATAATGGCGGCTTTTCTTGCGCCGCCTTGCGCAGCGGTGCACTTGGCGCATCTGGCGCGCCAGGGGTGCCCTGCACGCATTGAGCGGCAAAGTGGGCGCTGCGATTGGCGCAAATGCCCGGCGTGCCCCAAGGGCAGGGCGGGGCGCATCACCGCAAGGCGCGCCTTGCAAAAACCATAACGAGCATGAACGGGAGAAAGCCAAGCATTTTATCTGCCCCGCATCCGCCCTCGCGGCTGCTGTTCGACGCCTGCCATTTGGGCGTGGTGCTGCGCGCGCTGGCGTTGGTGGAGGCGCCGCTGGCGCTGGCGGTGCTGTTTGGCGCCCCGGGGCTGGAGGAGGGGCTGGGCCGCTTTGCCGTGCTCACCAGTGCGGCCATGCCGCCCACGCTGCTGTGGCTGCTGGCAAGCTGCGCGCTCAAGCACTGGCTGGATCGCCAGACCGCTACCGTGCAATGGGGCTTTGCCGTGCTGTGGGGCTGGGCCTGCGCCTTGCTGGGGCTGGCTTTGTACGGCTGGCTGGGCGTGGAAGGCCCGTCCCTGCCCGCGAGCGTGTGGCTGGCTGGCAGTTTGAGCGGCATTGGGCTGGCGGTGCTGCTGACCTCGCTGTTTGTGCTGCGCCAGCGCGCCAGTCAGCCCGCAGCCACCGTGGCGCGCCTGGCGGAATTGCAATCGCGCATCCGCCCGCATTTTTTGTTCAACACGCTCAACAGCGCCATCGCCCTGGTGCGTGACAACCCGCCGCTGGCCGAGCGCATGCTGGAGGATTTGAGCGATCTGTTTCGCCACGCGCTCAAGGATGCGGCCAGCATCTCCAATCTGGAAAAAGAAATCGAAATCGCCCGCCAATACCTGCGCATTGAAAGCATCCGTTTTGACGAGCGCCTGCGCGTGACGTGGACGGTGGATGAGGACGCCCTGCAAGCCAGCGTGCCGCCGCTGCTGCTGCAACCGCTGGTGGAAAACGCCATCAAGCACGGCATCGAGCCGGGCAGCGAAGGCGGCGAAATCCACGTGCTGGTGCGCCGCAAAGGCGCGCGCGTGCTGGTGCGCATCAGCAACACCGTGCCCTCGGCGCGTGCGCTGGGCGAGGCAGCGGCCAAAGCGGGCAACGGCATCGCGCTGAACAACGTGCGTGCGCGCCTGCGGCTGATGCACGACGTCAATGCGGAATTTCGCACCGCCGTGCGCGCCGGGCGTTATGAAGTGGCCTTCAGCCTGCCTGCCCAACCCTTGCTCGGGCGCGATGCCGCTTTGGCGGCGTAGCGCCATCTTCTGTGCCCCACTGCCCCATGAATGTCCTGATCGTTGACGATGAAGCCCTGGCCCGCAAACGCCTGCGCACCTTGCTGGAGGCGCTGCCGGACTTCCCGTGCCGGGTGATGGAGGCGGCCGCCGTCAGCCAGGCGCAGGAAATCCTCGCGCGTACGCAGGACAACGCCGCCATCGACGTCATCTTGCTGGACATCCAAATGCCCGGCATGGACGGCGTGCAGTTCGCCCAAACCCTGCGCACGCGGCCACGCCCGCCCGCCATCGTTTTCGTCACCGCCCACGCTGAATACGCCGTGCGCGCCTTCGATCTGGAGGCGGCCGACTACCTGACCAAACCCGTGCGCAGCGAGCGCCTGCACCAGGCGCTCAAACGCGCCTGCCTGTGGCTGGGCGGCCAGGCCGCGCTGGCGCGCACCGATGGCGCGGCCCCCGCTTCGGCCCCCGTTGCTCTGCCCGCCACGGCGCTGGCCAACGCGGCGGTGCCCGAGGCCGATGCGCCCTTTCTGGTGGTGCATAGCCACCAGCGCACCGAGCGCGTGCTGGTGGAGCACATCCTCTTTTGCCGCGCCGAGATGAAATACATCACCTTGGTGACGGCCCAAGGCAGCGTCTTGTGGGATGGCTCGCTCAACGATCTGGAAAAGCGTTTTCCCGCCCAGTTCCTGCGCGTGCACCGCAACGCCCTGGTTGCGCGCAAAGCCCTGCGCGGCCTGGTCAAAGCCCATCACCCGCAAGAAGGCGAGCACTGGCGGCTGCAACTGCACGGCGCCCAGGAAACCCTGCACGTCTCGCGCCGCATGCTCCCCGCCGTGCGGGCGGCGCTGCAAGGGCGCTGACCGATGGCGTGCGCTGGGCGTGTGGCGAAAGGCCGTGGCGCGTGTTGCCTTGACTCTTGTTTGTTGCAAATCAAGGAATAATTTGATTATTGCCTATCATGCCTAAACAAGGTGATATTTTTGTTTATTGATTGATAAAAAATCCGTTTTTTCCTCGTCAAGCCGTCATGACCACTGTTTTGCCCCACCCGCACCGCCCCTCTCAGTCCCAAAGCCGAGCGCCTTGGCGCCCTTCCGGCGCTGGGCCACGCCGCAACGCAAGCGCCATCGCCAACAAACTCCTCGCACTGGGCCTGGGCTGCTGGCTGCTGGCCTGCTGGCCCATGCACGCAGTGCAGGCTGCAGGCCAGGCCCCTCAAAGTCGCCCTGCCAGCTCTGGCAGCTCGGCCAACGCGGCGGCGCATATCCGCTTTCCCGCCAGCGTGCAGCAAGGCTCCATGGTGCTGGGCCGCGTGCCCCCCGGCAGCCACGTGCGCTACCGCGAGCGCGTGCTGCGCACCACCGATTACGGCACCGTCGTCTTTGGCGTCGGGCGCAACGAACCTGGCCCCGCCGTCGTCCACATCCGCACGCCCGATGGGCGCGAGCACACCGCCCAAGTGCGCGTCACCCCGCGCGACTGGCCCACCGAATACGTCAAAGGCGTGCCGCCCAAAACCGCCAGCCCCAAAGGCGCGCTGGCCGAGCGCATTCAGCGCGAGCAAGCCCAAGTCACCGCCGCGCGAGAGCGCGACGACGACCGCACCGACTTCGCCCAGAAATTCATCTGGCCCGTCAAAGGCCGCATCAGCGGCCGCTTTGGCAACGCCCGCGTCTATAACGGCATCCCCAGCGGCAGCGGCCACTCGGGCATGGACATCGCCGCCCCCGCCGGCACCCCCGTCAAAGCCCCCGCTGGCGGCATCGTCACCTTCTCGGGCGACTTGTTCCTCACCGGCGGCACGCTGCTGATCGACCACGGCTTTGGCATCAGCTCCAACTTCCTGCACCTCTCGCGCATCGACGTGCAAGTGGGCCAGCGCGTCGAGCAAGGCCAAACCATCGCCGCCGTCGGCGCCACCGGACGCGCCACCGGCCCGCATTTGCATTGGGGCATGAACTGGTTTGACGTGCGCCTGGACCCGCTGCTGGTGCTGGAGCGGCCTTGAAGCCGCGCGCCACCGGCTCCACCAAAGCCGCAGCCTTGCCCGCCATGCAGCGAACGTGAACAGGATTTCAAGCAGGCAGCGCGCTGCCTGCGTTGGGTGCGCATCGATTTTTGCAGATCAATAGAATACGAAATCACCCCATTATGGCAATCCATTAGGATCATGAATTTTCCTGATGATTTGCAATAAAAAACAGCGCCCGCAGGCGCTGTTTTTT
>JAUMYU010000014.1 GCA_030528485.1 Comamonadaceae bacterium | reverse complement strand
AGGCGGGTGCAGCGGCGAGGGCGTTGGGCATGGTTTCAGGCGTGTGGCGCGGGCGGCAGGGCAGCGTGTGCGTGGCGCGCGCGTTGAGGGAGCGTCAGGGTGCGCGCCCTGGCGGTTAATCCAGCGATTGTTTTTTGGCCGAGGCTTGGCGCGGCTTGGCTTTCTTGATGTTGCCGCCTGCGGTCAGGCGCTGGTTGCCCAGCACGCGCAGGTGTTTGATTTCGGGCTTTTGGCCGGGGCGCTTGGCGGGTTTGACGACTTTGACTTGCACCGGCGCTTTGCCCTGGCTGGCGGCTTTGGCCTTGGGCGCGGGCGGGCGCCAGAGCACCAGCAGCTTGCCGATGTGTTGCACGGCGGCGGCGCTGAGGCTTTGGCAAATCTCCTGCGCAAAGGCGTCGCGGGTGGCGCGTTCGTCGCTGAATACGCGCACTTTGATCAGGCCGTGCGCATCCAGCGCAGCGGCGACTTCTTTCATGACGGAGGCGGTCAAGCCCTCGGCGCCGATGAGGACGACGGGGTTGAGGTGGTGGGCCTGGGCGCGCAGTTCGCGGCGCTGGGCGGCGGTGAGGGTCAATGCAGTCATGGGAGCGATTATCGGCTGGTAGGGGGAGCGAGTCGGTGGGTTTAGTTGGTGTCGCGGGTGGCGTCAGCGGTGCGGTACAAGCTCACGCTCACGCTGTGGCGGGTTGCTGCGCCAGGCGGCGCAGGTGGGCCAGGGCTTGTTCCACCTGGTCAACGAGCACGAGGCAGAAATCCCCCGGTTGCAAGCGGGCGATGGCGGTGTCGATGGCGGGCATTTCGCCGCGCACTTCCTGCACGTGGCGGGTGCGGGAGTTGCCGTTGGCGCTGGCGCGCTCGAAGCCTTCGCGCAGCAGGCGCAGCACTTCGCCATCGGCGCGGCCGCGCTGGGCGGCGTCCTGGTAGAGGATGGCTTCATCAAAGGCGCTGGAGAGAATGGCTGTTTGTGCGCGGATGTCTTCATCGCGCCGGTCGCCCGCGGCGCTGATGACCAGCACGCGCTTGCCTGCGGGCGTGGCCTGCACGACTTGCACCAGCGCGCGCATGGCATCGGGGTTGTGGCCGTAATCGGCCACCACGGTGGCGCCCCGAATGTGCAGGGTGTTGAAGCGCCCGGGGGCGTTGTCGCTGTCGTTCATGAAGCTGGCCAGGCCGCGGCGGATGGTTTCCGCTGGCAGGCCCAGCGCCCAGGCGGCGGCGACGGCGGCCATGACGTTTTGCACCTGAAAGCCGATGCGGCCGTGGTGGGTGATGGGGATGTCGGCCAGCGGGATGCTGTCGCGCCAGGTGCCTTCGGTGGCGACGATGGCATCGCCCTCGACGAACACGCTGCGCCGCCCCTGCGAGCGGTGCGTGGCCAGCACGGGGTGGTGTTTGTCCATGGCGAAGTAGATGACGCGGGCGGGCGTGGTGCTGGCCATGGCGGCCACGAGCGGGTCTTCCGCGTTGAGCACGGCGTAGCCTTTGGGGGCGACGTTGCGCACCGTCACGGCCTTGACCTGGGCCAGCTCCTCCACGGTGTCGATGTAGTTCAGGCCCAGGTGATCGCCCTCGCCAATGTTGGTGACCACGGCCACCTGGCTTTGGTCAAAGCCCAGCCCTTCGCGCAGGATGCCCCCGCGCGCGACTTCGAGCACGGCGGCGTCCACCTCGGGGTGAAACAGCACATTGCGGGCGCTGCGCGGGCCGCTGCAATCGCCGCTTTCGATCTGGTGGCCGTTGATGTAGATGCCGTCGGTATTGGTCATGCCGGTGCTCAGGCCGTGCGCCATCAGCAAATGCGCCAGCAGGCGGGCGGTGGTGGTTTTGCCGTTGGTGCCGGTGACGGTGACGACGGGGATGCGCCCGTCATTGCCTTTTTCAAACAGCATGTCCACCACGTATTTGCCAATGGGGCGCGGCTGGCCGTAGGAGGGGGCCAGGTGCATGCGCAGGCCGGGCGCGGCGTTGACTTCGACCACGCCGCCCGATTGGTCTTCCAGCGGGCGCTCCACGCTTTCGCAGACGACATCGACGCCGCAAATATCCAGCCCGACCATTTGCGCAGCGGCCACGGCGCTGGCGGCCACGGCGGGGTGTACCGAGTCGGTGACGTCGGTGGCCGAGCCGCCGGTGCTGAGGTTGGCGTTGTGGCGCAGCACGACTTTGCGGCCTGGCTCGGGGATGGAATCGGGCGTGAGCTGCTGCAATTCAAGCTGGCCCAGGGCGATGTCGTCGAGGCGGATGCGCGTGAGCGAGGTCGCATGCCCGTCGCTGCGGCGCGGGTCGAGGTTGACGATGCCCACCAGCTCGCGCACGGTGTGCTCGCCATCGCCGATGACTTGCGGCGGTTCGCGCCGCGCGGCGGCGGCCAGGCGGTTGCCCACCACCAGCAGGCGGTAGTCCTGCCCGGGCAGGTATTTCTCCACCATCACCACGCCGTAATGGGCGGCGGCGTGGTAGGCCGCCTCCAGTTCGGCGGGGGTGTTGATGTTGACCGTCACGCCTTTGCCCTGGTTGCCATCCTGCGGCTTGGCGACCACCGGCCAGCCCAGCTCTTGTGCGACCTGGCGGGCCTGCTCCAGGCTGTGTACGGGGCGGCCAAAGGGCACGGGCACGCCTGCGGCCATCAGCAGCTTTTTGGTCAGCTCCTTGTCCTGGGCGATGGATTCGGCCACGGTGCTGGTGGCATCGACTTCAGCAGCCTGGATGCGGCGCTGGCGCGAGCCCCAGCCAAATTGCACCATGGAGCCGCGCGTGAGCCGCCGCATGGGGATGCCGCGCGCCAGTGCGGCCTGGGCGATGGAGCCGGTGCTCGGGCCCAGGCGCTCGTGCTCGTCTTTCTCGCGCAGCGCGGCGATGGCGGCGGCGGCATCAAAGGGGCGCTCATGCAAGGCGGCGTCGATCAGCGCCAGTGCATCGCTGACGGCCTGGCGGCCAACGTCTTCTTCCTTGTATTCCACGATCACTTGAAACACCCCGGCCTCGGAGGTAGGCACGGTGCGCGAAAAGCCGATGGCCACGCCCGCTTCCTGTTGCAGCACCGCCGCGGCAAATTGCAGCACATGGGCCAGGGAGACGGGGCTGCCATCCTCGCTCGTCGGGGTGCCCACGGCGGGAAACAAGGCGCGCAGCCGGGCTGCAAAGCCCGGCAGTTGGGCGATATCGCACTCCTGGGGCGAACATTGCACGTTGACCAGGATGGCCGTCTTACGGCTCCACAAATTAGGGCCGCGCAGAGCGCGGATGCGCAGGGTTTGCATGGTGTGAAGAAGGTTCGGAAGAAGGCCCCCTGGGCAAAGGCCGAGGGGGCAAGAAGCAAGGCAGGTTGCCGCCAGCTTGGGTGGCGTTTTGTACCATCAAACCTGAAAGCTGTACCTGGCCGCGACGCTGCATTGCGCATCGCTTGTGTGTATTATTTTTATATCAAAATAAAAATCACTTCAATACAGGATTGCCGAAATAAGGTTATTTTGTTTCTTTTTGATTTGTATTTTTTTAAGTGCTTTGGGGCGTGCCGTGCGCTCGCAACGCCGCCGGGCGCGCCCCATCCGCTTCATGGCCCGTCGCGTGGAGATCGTGGACAGGCGCTTTGCTCAGTTTTGGAACAAATCCAGAATCTGGGCGCGCTCTGCACTGCTGGGCGGGGTATGGCTGCCCGCAGAGCTGGCGCTGGATTCTGCGTAATAGCTTTCCATGCCAAGGCTGGCTACGCCACGGCCGCGGGTGAACTCGTTGTACGCCCAATCGCTCCCTTCGCGCGAAACGCCTTTGGGGGCTTTGAGTTCACTGACAGGCGTGTCTTTGAGGGCGTGTTGCATGAATTGCACCCAAATGGGCAATGCCAAGCCGCCGCCTGTTTCTTTGCTGCCCAGGTCGCGCGGGTTGTCATAGCCCACCCACGCGACAGCGGCCATGGAGGGCTGAAAGCCCGCAAACCAGGCATCGTGGGCATCGTTGGTAGTGCCCGTCTTGCCGTAAATATCGGGGCGTTTGAGCGCGGCGCGCGCTTTCGCACCCGTGCCAGAGCGGGTGACTTCCTGCAACAGGCTGCTGGTGATGAAGGCATTGCGCGGGTCGATGGCCTGGGGCGTCTCGTCAAGAGGGCTGGGCTGGGTGTGCGAGAGCACGCGCCCGCGGTGGTCGGTCACCCGTTCAATCAGCCACGGTTCCACCCTGTGCCCGCCATTGGCAAAAATGCTGTAAGCCGCCACCATTTGCAGCGGGGTGACCTCGACAGCGCCCAGGGCCATGGGCAGCACAGGCTGAACGCGCTGGGCGTCGAAGCCAAAACGGGTCACCCACTGCTGGGCGTTTTTGGCGCCAACGGTTTGAATCAGCCGCACCGTCGGAATATTGCGTGAGCGGGCCAGGGCCGTGCGCATGGTGATCGGGCCTTCAAAGCGGCGATCGTAATTGCGCGGCTCCCAGGGCTTGCCGCCCGTGACGGAGCTGCCAAAGTACATGGGCGTGTCGGCAATGAGGGTGGCGGGCATATAGCCTTTTTCCAGCGCCGCCGAATAGATGAAGGGCTTGAAAGCCGAACCGGGCTGGCGCCAGGCTTGGGTGACGTGGTTGAACTTGCGGTTGTTGAAATCGAAGCCGCCCACCAGTGCGCGAATGGCGCCAGTGGCAGGCTCCATCGCGACGAAAGCGCCTTCCACTTCGGGCAGTTGGGTAATCTCCCATTCGCCCTTGGCGGTTTGCATGATGCGCACGATGGCGCCAGGGCGAATCTTGATGTTGGCGGGGGCTTTTTCGGCCAGGCCGGATTGAACGGCGCGCAGCCCCAGGCCCGTGATTTCCAAACGGGAGCCATCCGCGCGCGCGACTTCCACTTTTTGGCGGTTGGCTTTCAGAACCACGGCAGAAAAAATTTCCCCGTTGTCGGGGTGGGCGGAGAGGGCGTTGTCAATCACCGCTTCGCGTTTTTCCGGGTCATCAGGCAGGTTGACGAAATTTTCCGGGCCGCGGTAATGCTGCCGTTTCTCGTAATTCATGATGCCCGTGCGCAAGGCTCTATAGGCGGCCTCCTGGTCCGAGAGCTGGATGGTGGTGTAAACGTTCAGGCCGCGGGTGTAGGCCTCCTCGCCATAGCGTTCGAACATGGATTTGCGCACCATTTCAGCGACGTACTCCGCACGAACGGGGAAGTTGTCCAGCGTGCGGCGCACGTTCATCGCCTTGGCTTCTTTGCGCGCCTGCACGGCTTCATCTGCGGTGATAAAGCCGTTGTCCACCATGCGGTTGATGATGTGCAGTTGGCGAATGCGGGCGCGCTCAGGGCGGCGGATGGGATTGAACTCGGATGGTGCAACAGGCAGGCCGGCCAGCATGGCCGCTTCCGCGATGCTGACCTCTTTCAGCGGCTTGCCAAAGTACGTTTCTGCCGCTGCGGAAAAGCCATAAGCGCGGTTGCCCAGGAAGATCTGGTTCATGTAAATCTCCAGGATTTCGTTCTTGGAGAGCATGTGCTCCAGCTTCATCGTCAGCAGCACCTCGTAGAGCTTGCGCGTAAACGTCCGCTCAGGCGAAAGGTACATATTGCGGGCGACTTGCATGGAGATGGTCGAGGCCCCCTGGCTGCGCAAATCGCGCAAATTGGCCAAGGCGGCCCGGATGATGCCTCGGTAGTCAATGCCGTTATGCTGGAAAAAACGCGCGTCCTCTGCTGCCAGAATGGCATTTTTCATGACATCGGGGATGTCTTCGATGGGAGTGAGCTTGCGGCGCTCCTCGCCAAACTCACCAATCAAAGCGCCTTCTGCCGAATAGACCCGCAATGGCAGCTTGGGGCGATAGTCGGCCAGATCAGAAACGTCTGGCAGCTTGGGGTAGATCGTGGCGACTACCACAACTGCAACGGCCACGGCCGCCACGGCGCCAGCAACCATCAAGCCTAAACACCAGCCAAAAACGCGGACAATCAAGGAACTTCGCTTGCGCGGCTGAGAGTGGTCTCCCCTACTGTCAGCAGATGTGTTGTTCGCCATGTTGGGTGGGCGCTTACGCCCACTGCTGTTGCGCTGAGAAACCATGGATTTGCAATGCACCGCCGCCCGCGGTCGGGCAACTGTCAAAATTTGTTATGAAAATACAAAAACTTAGGGGAGCTGAGGATACAGCACATTGTGCATCAGACAGAATAATGACAATCACGTGTGCTTTTGACAACAGGAGCGAAATAAGCGCGCATGCTTCCTCTTTTCAGCAAAAAAACATGCTGCTAGGATGCGTGTCAAGTTGTACATTTTGTTGCGCTATTTAACAGTGCAAGAAAGGTTGGATGTGGTCTCCGCGAGATCTTTGTTTGCCCCAAGGCAAACGCCATTGGTAGGTATTGACATCAGCGCTTCCAGTATCAAGCTTGTTGAGCTTAGCAGTGCACGCGATGGCAAATTGACCCTTGAAAGGGCGGCTATTGAGCGCTTGGAAAAGGGGTGGGTGAATGAGGGAAACATCGAAAATTTCGATGAGGTGGCAGATGCCTTGCGAAGGGTCGTGAAAAAAAGTGGTTCGCGTACGAAGCAGGTTGCGTTGGCTTTGCCTCCTTCGGCTGTTATTACACGAAAAATCATATTGCCTGCCGGCCTTTCCGAAGAGGAATTGGAGATTCAGGTTGAATCGGAAGCGAGCCACTATATTCCGTTTTCTTTGGATGAGGTCAGCCTGGATTTTTGTGAAATTGGCCCATCAAAAAATTCAAGCGATGATGTTGAAATATTAATTGCCGCTTCACGAAAAGATAAAGTTGAGGATCGGCAGGGCTTGGCAGAAGCTGCTGGCCTGAAAGCGGTCATTCTTGATGTCGAGTCTTTTGCTTCAAGGTTGGCGGTAATGCGTTTGGCCAAGGCGTGGCCCAGAACGTCAGAGCAGCCCATTGTGGCTTTGTTTGAAATTGGCGCATCGAATAGCACTTTGATGATTCTTCAAGGAGAGGAGATTCTTTTTGAGCGCGATCAGTCTTTTGGCGGGGCGCAATTGACGCAATCCATTGCAAGGCATTACGGAATTTCCTTTGAAGAGGCGGAGAATAAAAAGCGTGCAGGTGAAATGCCGGAAGACTATGCAAATGCCGTGCTGCGGCCTTACGTCAATAGTCTGACGCAGGAGATTAGCCGGGCGTTGCAATTTTTCTTTACCAGCTCTCCATATAATTCAGTTGATCGCATATTGTTGGCAGGTGGTACGGCTATAGTTAACGGCTTGGCCGCTGCCGTCACGCAGGCTACTGAAACGGCATGTCAAATAGCAAGCCCATTTGAAGGGATGGAAATGGGAGGAGGGGTTCGCATGAAATCCGTCATGCGAGAAGCGCCGAGTTACTTGACGGCTTGCGGCCTTGCATTGCGGAGGTTTGAGGAATGATCAGGATAAATTTGTTGCCGCACCGTGAGGCGGCGAAGAAAGCGCGAAAAGAAAAGTTCATGCTGTCCGCGGCCCTTTCTGTGCTTGCCGGGCTGGGGATTGCAGGTGTTATTTATTCCTATTTTCAGGTCTTGATTTCCGATCAGGAAAGTGCCAATCGAATGATTGAGCAGGAGAATGCGCGCCTGAAAGTGCAAATTAAAGAGGTTAATAATATTGAAGCGGAAATTGCCGCCCTGAAAGCGCGGCAGCAAGCGGTCGAGAATTTGCAGTCGGAGCGGAATTTGCCTGTTGACTTGATGAATCATGTCATCAAGGAGGTTCCCAATGGCTCCTATGTCACGTCTTTAAACAAGACGGATAAACAGGTCGCCTTGCAGGGCATGGCGCAATCCAACCAAACGGTTTCGGATTTGCTGAGAAATATTGATAAGAATATGCCGTGGGATTCCAGGGCGCAACTCATTGAGACAAAAGCGACCGATATCGATTTGGGTGGAGGCAGGAAAAGGCAAGTTTATGGATATGCAATGAACTTCCGTTTGGATAAGGCGGGGGTAGAGGAAGATGATAACAATGTGCCTATCAAATAATTGGCAGGAGGGCGTATGAAAGATTGGGCATCTCAATTTCGACAAGCCAGTGGTCGGGATCCGTGGCTATGGCCTATTTTGCCAAGAATTGTCTTGTTCATTGCGATTGCTATCGCTGTTGCTGTACTTGCCTGGTTTTTTTACCTCACTTCTTTTAAGGAGGAATTGGAGGCTGCGCAAGCAAAGGAAGCAGCATTAAGGTCGGAATTCTCTCGTGACTATAAAAAAGCGATTAATTTGGAGGCATTGAAGAAGCAAAAAGAACAAGCCATCCAGTACGTCAGCTTGTTGGAAAAGCAGCTCCCCAACAAGGCGGAAATGGATGCATTGCTATCCGATATCAACCAGGCTGGCATTGGGCGCGGTTTGCATTTTGAGTTGTTTAAGCCTGGAGCGTTTCAAATTAAGGACTATTATGGTGAGCAGCCGATTGATATTATCGTCACAGGGACTTATGATGCGATTGGTGAGTTCGCTTCAGATATTGCGCACTTGTCTCGTATCGTTACCATAGGTAATATGCATGTGACTAAAGATTCTAAGGATATTTCCAATGACCGTCTTACGATGAAGGCGGTGGCGAAGACGTATCGGTACTTGAGTCCCGATGAGCAAATTGAACAGGCCAAGGCGAAAAATAATAAAGGAGGCAAAAAATGAGAAATGGAATTAGATTTTTTGTGCTCTTTGGAGTGTGTGCCAATTTGCTCGGTTGCATGAGTTCCCGGCAGGACGAAGTTGCAGCTTGGATGGCTCAGGAAAAAAGCAAGGCGATTCCCAAAATTGCGCCATTGCAAGAACCCGGTGTTTTTTATCCGCTTTCGTATGAGAGGGGGAGTGCAGAGGATCCTTTCGCCTTCGAAAAGCTTGCCAGGGTATTTGCGGATGCCAAGAAAGGGGGCGCTAACTTAATGGATATCCATGATAAGCGGCGCAGGGAGCCCTTGGAGGCCTATCCAATTGATACCATAAAGATGGTAGGATTTTTGGAGAAATCGGGTCGCCCAACGGCCGTGCTTGAAGTGGATAGGCATCTTTATCAAGTAGTGGCGGGAAATTACATTGGTCAAAATTTTGGGAAGATTGAGAAAATTTTGGAGACTCGCATTGATTTAACGGAAGTGGTGCAAGATGCCACTGGTGAATGGGTGGAACGTTCGACGGTGCTTGAGCTGCAAGAGTGAAGGAGATTACAAGATGAAACAGCGTTCTTTGCTTGCGAATTCCATATTTTTGGGATTTTTTTCGTGTTTTAGTGTTGCTTCATGGGCAGCAGATATTGTTTCTATCAATGGAATGCACCAGAATGGGCGCGAGGTCGTTCAAATTGAGCTGAATGAGCCAATTGATTTTGATCCCGTGGCATTTCTGGTGCAGTCCCCTGCACGAATTTCCTTGGATTTTCCCGGGGTTGGGGTTGTTGCTGGTCGCAAGCATGTTGAGGTAAATCAAGGGAATTTGCGATCGATTAATGCGGTTGAGGCCGGGGATCGCTCTAGGGTTGTCTTGAGTTTGCGGGAAATCGGCTCTTATCAAATCCATAAGTCTGGAAATATAGTGACGGTGCAGCTCGGTGATGCGCCGTCTGTCCATTACTCAGCGGGAGCTGTGAAGTCAAGCTCTCCATCACGAGCGGCCGCAATAGAAAAAATCGATTTCCGGCGTGGCATGAATGGCGTTGGGCGGGTACTGTTGGACTTGCCCAACGATAGCGTGGGTGTCGATGTCCGCCAAGAAGGTAAAAGAATTATTCTTGAAATACCCAATGTATCGCTCTCGGATAGTTTTAAAAATTATTTGGATGTGGCTGATTTTGGTACGCCTGTAAAATATATTCGGCCAAAACAAACGAATAAATCGACTGTTGTTGAAATTGAAGTTGAGGGTGAATGGAGTCAAAGCTCTTACCAGGTCGGTAATCAATATGTCCTGGAAGTGCATAAAGTTATTCCTGATCCAGGGAAGTTGACGCCCGGAGTTGGCTTTTCTGGTGAAAAGCTTTCTTTGAACTTTCAAAATGTTGATATCAGATCGCTTCTTTCGGTAATAGCGGATTTTACCAATTTCAATATTGTTGTTGCGGACTCCGTAAACGGATCGCTGACACTTCGTTTGCAAGATGTTCCTTGGGATCAGGCCCTGGATGTTATTTTGAATTCCAAGGAGTTGGGTTACGAAAAAAATGGGAATGTTTTGTGGGTTGCTCCTAAAGATGAGTTAAACGAAAGAAGACAAAAAGATCACGAGGCGCGTTTGGCTTTGGAGAAATTGGAACCGCTGCGAACCCAAAGCTTTCAGCTTAACTATGCGAGAGCAGAGAAAATCGCAGAGCAGTTGACACAAACGCAAGATCAAGGAAACAAGGGTTCTCAAAATGCCCGGTTTTTGACGGAGCGCGGATCCGCGATTGCGGAGCCACGCACCAATCAGCTTTTTGTGACGGATACGCCCTCCAAATTGGAGGAAGTGGTGAAACTCGTTGCTGATTGGGATATTCCTGTAAGGCAAGTGCTGATTGAGGCGCGTATTGTCCAGGCCAATGACAGCTTCGGGAGAAATCTCGGGGTTCGGCTGGGCATGTCAGATCAGCGAGCTGAGCGCGGAGGCGATGGTGGTTATCATTTGGGAGGCGGCAACCGGGCTGTTTTTGGTGGCACCTATGGGAATGTGCTCGTAGGCTCTGGCGCTGCAAATGGCACGACGGCAGCGGGACAGTTCTTTGATCTCGGTGCGAACGCTATCGGCTCTACCAGTGCGGCGAGCTTTGCGCTTTCCGTTTTCAACTCGGCAGCTAACAGGTTCTTAAATTTGGAGATTTCGGCTTTGGAATCTACTGGTGAAGGGCGGGTGATTTCCAGCCCACGAGTAGTAACCAGCGATCAGGTAAAGGCTTACATAGAGCAGGGGACGGAGCTTCCGTATGCTACCTCCTCTCCCAGTGGCGGTACAACAGTCGAGTTCAGAAAAGCTGTCCTCAGTCTGGAAGTGACGCCTCAGATTACGCCTGAGGGTAACGTCATACTGAAATTATTGGTGAAAAAAGATAATCTCTCTGCGCACGGTCAAGGTGCTATTGATACCAGGAGAGTGAATACGGAAGTCCTGGTTGAAAATGGCGGGACAGTCGTTATTGGCGGTATTTTTGAACTGGATGAAACAGTTTTGGAAAATAAAGTGCCTTTCTTGGGAGACTTGCCAATTGCAGGGAATTTGTTTAAGCGCAAGGAACGTAGTGCAAGCAAAAGCGAGTTGCTTGTGTTTATTACGCCTAAAATTGTGACAGAACAGAATTCGATGCGCCGATAAGTCAGCATGGAATAAATTAAGGAGTAAGAAGGTGAAAAAAAAGGTATTTTCTCATTGGATGTTTGCTGCATTACCGGCAGTTGCGCTTATGGCAGCCTGCGGCGGCGGCGGAGGAAGCGGGGGAAGTGGCCCAGGCGGCGGGAATACATCCAAGACGGAGATTTTTCTGCGTGCAGAAAAGTCCGAGCTGCCGTTGAATCTGGCAAAACTCCAGCCGGGTGTGATTTGGAACTACAGTGGAAGAGGAAGGAACTCTCCCTATACGACGTCTTTGACGGTTGAAGCGAAGGTGGACGGTCGCTTTATTCCATCCTCCGGGGACGAAAATGTTTTTTCCTGCTCCTTGGATGGGGCAGGGATAGAGGTGGGAACGCTTTATTACCTGGATGGCAAGGAGGAGCACCAGGTTGAGGTGGATGTTGGGAATGGGGAGAAAGTGAAGGTGCCGGGTGCTTTCCGCTCGATTGCGCTGCCCTCGTTTGGAGGGATAGCGACTTTCCATTTCCATGGAAGAGATGCAACAGCAGGCGAAGCGACGGTTTCGTGCTCGTATACCGACCCTCGGGATAATCAGGTGCGTACAGCGGCGACGAAGATCCGTGTAGGCCCCAGGGAGGCAAATAACACAAGCCCCTCGGTGAACTATATCGAGAGCACGAGTACGGGTGATGTAGGGTATTTGCATACCCAGGGTTCGCAAAACAATACGCAATTGCTGCTGAATGTCAAAGTCTGGAATGACCTGGATCAGCCTGTTGCTAATCCGCCTGCTGGGGTGAATAACCTTTATGCGCGTATTGTGGGCAGTTACAACGATGCCAGCCGAGTGGCGAAATTGAGGGGCGTCGGTCCAACCGTTTCGGGGGGTACAGGTTCGACGATTGCTGTTTCTACAATCAACGGTTTGGCGACTTTCTCCGTGACGAGTGGCCAATATGAAGGCCCGATTCTGATTGAGTTTATTGCAGACCGCGCGGATAACAATGTGTCCAATGGCATTGTGGAGCCTGTCAGCAATCTCATCGTGGTGTATGCGTTGCATGAGCCGCCGCCTTCTTTCATTCCGCCGCTTTCGATTCTTCCAGATCAGAAATTGAAAGGGTATTACATGCAGCCATTCATGGGGGCGCTTACCCTGAACGGATCTGGTTTGCCGCCTCATAACTGGCGTCTGATTAATGGCAGCACGTTGCCGGATGGTTTGACTTTGAAACCCAATGGCGTGATCAGTGGCGTGCCTACTCGCTTGGTGAAAGATCACACTTTCATGGTGGCTGTGGTGGATAGCACCAATAAATATGCGCCGTGGCGTAGTAACCAGGTTGCAACGGGATCGGCAGTTATTTCCATTGAGGAGTCGCCTTTCACGCCGCACATTGCGGAATGTGGGAACGGGACTGATGTGTGTGAGTTGAAGTCGCCAGCCGTAGTGGGGTCTGATTTTGTGTATCTGTTCACGGGAGCAGGTGGTGATGGTCGTTACACATGGGATTCCGTTCCAGAGTCTTCGGAAGAAAGAAAAATTCATGAATTCTTGACTTTTGACAAGGAAAAAGCGAAGCTTTCCGCGAAAGGTACAGATATTAAGCGCTGGTTGCTCGCTTGCACCAAGGGGCAAAGCAAGCCGGGAGAACAAGGCAAGCCTCCTGAGGTAACGCCAACAAAATATGAAGACAAGATGTATGATCTGACAATTCGAGTTACTTCAGCAGGCATAACAAAAAATCAAGTGATTCGCGTCAGAGTTACTGAGCCTGATCAACCCGATGGCATTGAGGACTGCGAGTTAAAATAAAGCTCTTAATTTTCTGAAATGAGCTGCTTGTTGAAAAACGAGCAGCTTTTTTCATTGGGAAAGAGTAGTTTGGGAATTATGATGGATCGACGTTTATCGATAACACAGGTCTTGCTCTGTGGCGCAATGGTTGTCACTCTGTCTATGGGGGTGCGTCACGGTTTTGGCTTGTGGCTGTTGCCTATCACCATGGAAATGGATTGGTCGCGCCAGGATTTTTCCATTGCACTGGCTATCCAGAATTTGGCTTGGGGATTTTTTGGCGTTTTGGCTGGTATGGCCGCAGATCGTTATGGCGCTTTTCGTGTTTTGTGCGTGGGTGCGCTGAGTTATGGGGTGGGGTTATGGGGGATGGCCTATGCGCCCACTCCTTTGCTTTTTTCTCTGTTCGCGGGTGTGCTGTTGGGGTTGGCGCAATCGTGCACGACGTATGCCGTGATTTATGGGGTGATCGGCCGTCAAATTGCTGTGGAGAAACGATCCTGGGCGATGGGCGTGACGGCTGCAGCAGGTTCTTTTGGCCAGTTTCTCATGTTGCCTGTAGAGGGAAAACTGATTGATGTGCTGGGCTGGCAAGATGCGCTGGTGGTTTTGGCCATGGTGGTTTTGGCGATTATTCCCCTGGCGCTGGGATTGCGTGAGCCGGGTGTGCATTCCAGAAAATCATCGGCACTTTTCGGTGGGCAGGAGCAAACGGTGAAAGAGGCTTTGCATGAGGCGTTTACATATCGCAGTTTTTTGATGCTGACGGCCGGATATTTTGTATGCGGCTTTCAAGTGGTGTTTATTGGGGTGCATATGCCAAGCTATTTGAAAGACATGCAAATGCCTGCGCATGTGGCCACTTATTCGCTGGCCTTGATTGGCCTTTTTAATGTGGTGGGGTCTTACATTGCGGGCTGGCTGGGGCAAACGATTGCCCGCCGTAAAATTTTGGCGTTTATTTACAGTGCGCGCGCGGTTGTGATTGGCATATTTTTGATGGTGCCGATCAGCTCGGCCAGCGTTTATATTTTTTCGGCAGTGATGGGGATGCTTTGGCTATCCACAGTGCCGCCCACCAATGCGATTGTGGCGCAGATGTTTGGAGTGCGGCATTTGTCGATGCTGGCGGGGATTGTTTTTCTAAGCCATCAGATTGGCAGCTTTTTGGGGGTTTGGCTGGGCGGTTACCTCTATGACTCTACGGGCAGTTACGATGTGGTCTGGTATATTGCGATTGCGTTGGGAGTGTTTGCCACCTTGATGAACTTGCCGATTGATGAAAAACCCGTGCACAGAGTTTCTCGGATTCAGGCTGCTTGAGCGGTGGAGGGAAGCATGATGGATAAAAAATTGCTGAAGAAATGGGGTGTGGGTGCTGCGGTCTTTGTTTTGCTGTTATTGGTTTTCGGGCTTTATGTCGATCGGGATTTGATGCTCCGGTTTGCGGAGCAGTTGTGGGCGTGTTTTTAATCTTTTTGGAGGAGTGGGTATGAGAAATTCAAGCGTCTTTTCAGCATGCTTGGGCATGGTTTGCACTGCATTTTTTTCACAGGCGATGGCGCAGGAAGTTTATCGTAGCAAAACGGCATCGGGCACCGTCATGTATTCGGACCGGGCTTTAACGCCTGGCGCGGCTTTAGTGAAAAAGGAGAAAGATGCTTCATTGGCGGATGCCGGCTTCCCTGAAGCATTGCAAAAAGCGGTGCGGCGCTACCCTGTGGTTTTGTTTTCTTCGACCGATTGCGCGCCTTGCGCACAAGGGCGGAAGGTGCTGAGCCAAAGAGGAATTCCTTTCAAGGAGTACACGATTACTACAGCAGAAGACCAACATGTCTTGGAGGGGAAAGGGATTGCCTCTTTGCCGCATTTGACAATTGGACGGCAAGCCCTGCGTGGGTTCAATGAGTCGCAATGGGAGCAATATTTGAACGCAGCGGGTTATCCGGTGACTTCGTTGTTGCCAGAGGGATATCAAGCGCCGAAGGCGGAGCCATTGGCTGTTTTGCAAAAGCAAGCTCAGAAGGAGGCTGTGCCTGCATCGGCGGATGGGCTGCCTGATGTGCCGAATTTGGATTCTTCCAATCCGACGGGTATTCGTTTTTGAAAACTGTTTTCAAAAACGAGCCCGATGGCTTGAAAAACAAAAAGGGACTGGAGTGCCAACTCCAGTCCCTTTTTTAAGGCCCTTTTCAATGCCCTTTTTCAAAACCTGCCGATGTTGAAGGCAGGCAATCTCCAATGGGAAATGGCCAATAAGTAATAAGCAGGCTGTTAATGTGGCTCAAGCGGGCTCGGCCATGCCTTGATGGCGCAGTAGGGCGTCGAGTTCGGGCTCCCGGCCGCGGAAGGCTTTGAAGGATTCCATGGCGGGGCGGCTGCCGCCGGCTTCGAGGATGGATTGCAGGTAACGCAGGCCGGTTTGGGGGCTGGGGCGGCCGGGTTCGGGGGCTTCTTCTTCAAAGGCGGCGTAGGCGTCGGCGCTGAGGACTTCGGCCCATTTGTAGCTGTAATAGCCTGCGGCGTAGCCGCCTGCAAAGATGTGGGAGAAGGCGTGGGGCGTGCGGCTGTAGGGTGCAGCGGGCAGCACGCTGACTTCGGCGCGCACTTGCGCCAGCAGGGGCAGCACCTGAGGCTCTGGCGCCTGGTGCAACAGCATGTCGAACAGCGCGAATTCGACCTGGCGCAGGGTTTGCATGCCGCTTTGGTAGTTTTTGGCAGCCAGCATCTTGTCGTAGAGCGCGCGCGGCAGCGGCTCGCCGGTTTCGATGTGGGCAGTCATGTCTTGCAGCACGGGCCATTCCCAGCAGAAGTTTTCCATGAACTGGCTGGGCAGTTCGACGGCGTCCCACTCCACGCCGCTGATGCCGGAGACGTCGCGCTCGTTGACCTGGGTGAGCATGTGGTGCAGGCCGTGGCCGAATTCGTGAAAGAGGGTGATGACGTCGTCGTGTGTGAGCAGGGCGGGCTGGCCGTCGGCGCCTGCGGCAAAGTTGCAGACGAGGTAGGCCACCGGGGTTTGCAATTGGCCGGTGTCGGGGCGTAGCCAGCGCCCGCGCATGTCGTCCATCCAGGCGCCGCCGCGCTTGCCGGCTCGGGCGGGCTGGTCGAGGTAGAACTGGCCGATGAGTTGAGCGTCGCGCTCGATGCGGAAGAACTGGACGGCGGGGTGCCAGACGGGGGTTTGATCGGGCAGGATGGTGACGTTGAAGAGCTTTTGCACGATGGCAAACAGCCCTTCGATGACTTTGGGGGCCTGGAAGTAGGGCTTGATCTCCTGATCGCTGAAGCTGTAGCGGGCTTCTTTGAGCTTTTCGGAGATGAAGGTCCAGTCCCAGGGCTGGGGATCGTCCAGTTGCAAATGCTCGCGGGCGTAGGCGCGCAGGTCGGCGGCGTCTTTTTCTGCGTAGGGGCGCGCGCGGCGGGCGAGGTCGCGCAGAAAGTCCACGACCTGGGCGCCGGAGTCGGCCATTTTGGGGGCGAGGGAAAGCTCGGCGTAATCGGGGTAGCCCAGAAGCTGGGCTTCTTCCGCGCGCAGGCGCAGGATTTCGTCGATGACGGCGCTGTTGTCCAGGTGTTGCTGCTCGGCCGGGGCGAGATCGGAGGCGCGGATGGCGTTGGCATGAAAGAGCCGCTCGCGCAGGGCGCGGTCTTGCGCGTATTGCAGCACGGGCAGATAGACGGGCATTTTGAGGGTGAGGCGGTGGCGCCCGGCTACGCCAGCGGCCTGGGCGGTGGTGGCGGTGGCTTGCAGCACGTCTTCGGGCAGGCCGCGCACTTCTTGGGCGCTGGCGTCGTAGTGGTAGGCGTCGGTGGCGTCCAGCACGTTTTCGCTGAATTTTTGTTGCAGGGCGGCCAGGCGCTCCTGGATTTGGGCAAAGCGTTCGCGCTGGGCGCCTTGCAGTTGCGCGCCGGAGAGCACGAAGCCGCGCAGGGCCAGTTCGAGGGCGCGGCGCTGTTCGGCGTTCAGGCTGGCGGGGTCGATTTGCTGGTACTTGGCGAACAGGGCTTCGCTGGCGCCCAGGCGCGTCCAGAACGCGGTGACCAGGGGCAGGGCTTCGTTATGGGCCTGGCGCAGCTCGGGGCTGTCGGCCACGGCGCTGAGGTGGTTGATGACGCCCCAGGATTTGGAGAGCCGCTCGGTGGCGACATCCAGCACTTTGGAGAGGGCCTGCCAGTCGGCAGGGAAGTCGGGCGCGGTGACGGTGCTCAAGGCGGCGTCGGCATCGGCCAGCAGGGCGGCGATGGCGGGGCCAACGTGTTCGGGGCGGATTTGATCGAAAGCGGGGAGATCGGTGATGGAGAGCAGCGGGTTGGCGGAGGTCACGAATCGGCCTTTATGAGGGGGTTGAAGCGGGTGTGCGTTGGCGCGCCCATCATGCCTGGAGGGCCAACACACCAGCGGCCCAGATACGGGCGCTGGCAAAGGTTTTCAATGGAAAGGGGCGGGAAAGCGCGGGAAATCACTTCCGAGTGCCATTTTACAAATCAAAAAGAAACGAAATTCGCTTGTTTTGGCGTGATGGGTATAAAATGATTTTTACTTTGATTGAAATATGGGTAAAGTCACTTGCGCCGCGCGGTGCGCACGCCCGGCACCTGGGCGACGGCGGCGAGCACGGCTTGCAGGTGGGTGGCGTTGGGCACTTCGATGGTGAAGGTCATGGTGGCGCTGTGGTTGCGGTGGCTGCGCGTTTGCACGCCGATGACGTTGGTGCGCTCGCGCGCGAGCACGTCGGAGATATCGCGCAGCAGGCCCTGGCGGTCGTGCGCTTCGAGCAGGATGTCCACGGGATAGACGTTGCGGGCGCTTTCGGCGCCCGCGCTTTGGCTCCACTGCACGTCGATGACGCGCTCGGGCGTGGTAGCCAGCATTTTCTGGAAGTTGGGGCAGTCGTGGCGGTGGATGCCCACGCCTTTGCCGCGCGTGATGAAGCCGCCGATGGCGTCCGGCGGGGCGGGCATGCAGCACTTGGCCAGGTGGGTCATGAGCGAATCCATGCCCACGACGAGGACTTTGCCGCCAGCGCCGCTGCTGCGCGGCTTGCGCACGACGACGTCGTCGGCCGCAGCGGGCTCGGGCGCGGGTTCGGGGTGCAGCAGCACTTCGAGGGTGCGCAGGGAGAATTCGTCCTTGCCGACGACTTCAAAAAAGGCGTCGGTGGATTTGAAACCCAGTTGTGCGGCGATGTCTTCGAGCTTGAGGGCGGTTTTGCCTTCGCGTTGCAGGACTTTTTCGACGATTTCGCGCCCTTTGGCGATGGTTTGCGCCAGGGCCTGGGCGTTGAACCAGGCGCGCACTTTGCTGCGCGCGCGTGAGCTTTGCAAATAGCCCAGCTCTTTGTTGAGCCAGTCGCGCGAGGGGCCGCCTTCCTTGACGGCGGTGATTTCGACGGTTTGGCCGTTTTCCAGCGGGGTGTTGAGCGCGACCATGGCGCCATCGATTTTGGCGCCGCGGCAGCGGTGACCCAGGCTGGTGTGGACGGTGTAGGCAAAGTCCACCGGGGTGGCGCCACGGGGCAGCTCGACGATGCTGGCGTCGGGCGTGAGGACGTAGATGCGGTCGTCAAACAGGCCCAGGGCGCGCACTTCGTCGCTGTCGGCGAACTCGCGCTCCCAGGCCAGCAGTTGGCGCAGCACGGCGATTTTGGCGTCGTAGTCGCCGCTGGCGGAAACGCCCGCGTAGCCTTTGGCGCCCGCTTCCTTGTAGGCCCAGTGGGCGGCGACGCCGGTTTCGGCGTGGTCGTGCATGGCCTGGGTGCGGATTTGCACTTCCACGGCGCGGCCTTGCGCATCGCGCACCACGGTGTGCAGCGATTGGTAGCCGTTGGGCTTGGGGCGGGCGATGTAGTCGTCAAACTCGGCGGCGATCTGGGTAAAGCGCGAGTGCACCCAGTCCAGGGTTTCGTAGCAGGCTTGCACGGTGGGCACGATGATGCGCACGGCGCGCAGGTCGTAGAGCTGGTCGAAGCTCAGCGACTTGCCGCGCATCTTCTTGACGATGCTGTAGATGTGCTTGGGCCGCCCCTGCACGGTGGCGGCAATGCCGCGCTCGGTGAGCTGGCCGCGGATGAGCGCGCACAGGCTTTGCATGTACTGCTCGCGTTCGCGGCGCTTTTCGTCGAGCTGGTTGGCCACACTGCGGTAGGTCTCGGGCTCGAGAAAGCGAAAGGCGAGGTCTTCGAGCTCCCACTTGAGTTGCCAGACGCCCAGGCGGTTGGCCAGCGGGGCGAAGACGTAGAGGCTTTCCTGCGCGAGGATGGGATCGATCGGCGTCTTGCTGCTGGCGTGGTGGCGCAGGGTTTGCAGGCGCGAGGCCAGGCGGATGAGCACCACGCGCAAATCGCGCGAGAAGGCCAGCAGCATCTTGCGCACGGTTTCGGCTTGCTCGACCTTGGCATCGCCTTTTTTGTAAACGCCCGGGCCGCTGCGCGCCTGGCTTTGCACGTGCATCAGGCGTGAGGTTTCCAGCGCCAGCGTGGCGTAGGTTTCGCCAAAGCGCCGCGCAATGGCCTCTTGCGGGTGGCTGAGGTGGAAAGAGGCGTAAATCAGATAGGTGACGGCCTGCATGGCCTCGGAGCCGCCGATGTCGCGCAAGATGGCGGCGACGGCATCGGCATGGGCCAGCGCGTTTTCGCCGCTGCGCAAAGTCTCGTCGGTCAGCAGCGGCTCGGCAAAGGCGCGGGCGCGCCCGAGCATGCCTGTTTGCTGCGGCAGCAAATGGGTGGCAACGCTGAACGCCGGTGGCTGAGGGGCTTGCGCATCGTCGGCGCAGCCAGCCGTGAGGGCTGTTTGGGCTGATCGGGCAAGCTCAGAAGATTCGGCAACAAGACGGTTCATGGGCTTGGACTATATGCTGGCGCTCATGCCTGGCAGGCATATGCCGATTCACGAAAGTGCGCTGGGATGTGGGCTGCCTATCATGCGAAGGCGCTTTATTTTGCAAATCAAAAGGAAAAATAATATGCTTGATTCGGTATGTTGCTATTGATATCGATTTTCCCTTGATATGTAATTTTTTGGATGCTGTAGCCTCGGCTACTCGGGGCGAAGCTGGCCGCTTTCCTGCAATTGCAGCAGCCGTCTGCGGGTCATGGTCTGGCTGAAGCCGTCTGGTGAAGTGAACATGAAGATGCCTTCATCGGGGCTGGCCCAGGACAGTTGGGTGCGCAAGCCGCTCTCACCGAGAAAGAACCAGGCGCCAACCTGCATGGGTGGCAAATCCGGGCCGCTGGCATCTTTGCTCTTGGGATCGCCGGACGATTCCTCAGGCGGCTCTGTCAGCCTGGGCACGGCCATGCGGGCGGATGGCGTGGCGGCAGGCGCTGCTGCCGCGCGGGGCTGTCCGATGTCGATGGCCTGGCCTTCGGGCGAAGCGTAGAGGATCTGTACCCCGCCGTCCTGCGGCGATTCGGCCGTCGCTTCCTGGATGGCTTGGCGGTGCAGGTCTTTGAGTTTGCTCACCGCCGGTTCGACCTGCTCTGCCGAGAGGCCCACGCTGAGCAAGCCCACGCGCAGTTGCTCATGCATGTCTTTGACCGAGCGCAGCAATTCCGGGGCTGGGTGGCGGAAGTTCTCTGCCTGCACGCTCAGCAGCAACAGGTTGACCAGGCGCAGATAGCCTTTGGGATCGCGTGCGATCAGCGCATCTTCATCGGCGAAGGATTCGCCGGAGTCTCTGGCGTGGCGCAGCAAAGACTTGGCAATGACCTTGGCCCAGGGGCCGCTCAAGAATGCACGCACACGCGGATGCGCTGCGGTATAGAGCGGCGCGACACTGATTCGGTCAATGACTTTTTTCAAAAGCGCGTCGGCATTGATCTCCGTGCCAGTGCCCGGGGCGGAAGCCGTGGCAGACGGACGCGGCGTATTCAAAAGCTGTTCGCTGGCCCACTGAAAGGCCTCGGTGGAGCGCGCCTGGGCAAGGCGGGCGGTGTGCGAGATGGTTTGCACGCGTTGCAAAAAGTCCTGGCAGCCAGGGGCTTGTTCGCTGGCGAACTGTTTGGCTTTGGTGCGCACTTCGCCGAGGAAGGCGCGCGCGGGGTGCGCGGCGCTGCGCAAAAAGGCCGGGTCGTTTTGCACCAGGGCGCGCAACGCGGGCATCCATTGGGCGACGATTTTTTTCAGGGTGGGCAGATGGGACGTGTCTTTGACCAGATGGATCACCAGGGTTTGCAGATCCAAAGCTTCCGGCTCTGGCTGGGGAACGGGTGCAGCCGACTTGCTGGCGCGGCCTGGCTGGGTCAGAGCAAAATCCGCTTCTGGCAGATGGAGTGCGTCCATGTGTTCGGGCTGGGGTGGCTGGGCGGGTTTGTTGAGCACGTAGAGGTGGGCTTGATCGCCCAGAGTGCGCAACAGCTCTTCTTTGGTGAGCAGATCCTCGGAGTTGGTGTTGATGCCTGTATTCAGGTAAGACATGTTGCCAAACCCTGTCGTCAAAGCGCCAAAACTGGTATTGCGTTTTTGTACCGCTTCTACCCCGGCCTCGGACATTTTGTTGGCGACCAGCATGTATGTGCGCGCCAGATAAGTGGGCAGAACCGCAACAAAGCTCTTGAGCGCCAGCGACTTGACGGCATCCTCGCCCTGGCTGGCGTAAATCATTTTCTGTGCCGCCAGCAGGTAATTCTCGGGCCGCATGGGATTGCGGTTGGGGTGGATGTAGCTGTAGCCGCGCGCTGCGCTGACCAGGCCGTCCAGTTGATTGAGGCTATGGCTCACAGCCGACTCCAGCGCGTTGCGCAGGTGCAATAAGTCGCTTTTTGTCTGGATGGACAAATCGTTGCCAGCGCCTAAGCCGCCCAGGCTGGAGGTGATGTCGTCATCGTCCTGGAAGGGGTCGAAGTCAACGACTTCGGAGAAAGCGTTGAGCAGATAAGCGGGATAGGCGCGCTCCCACTCATCTTGGTTTTTCTGCAAAAAGTACAGGCTTTGCTGCATCAACACGGGGCCGATTTGCCCCAGGGTTGGATCCTGGTTTTGCGCAATGCGCGCATGCGCTTCCTTGAGGATGCGCCGCACCGTGGCGCCGCTCTCTCTCAAAGCGGCGATGACCCCTTTCTTGAAAGTAGTCCAGTTGGCCTCAAGCTGTTCCATCTTTCATCTCCCCGGAAAAAGGGGCTTGAAGCCCCTTGTTTATTTCAGTGCCTTGAAGCGCATGCGTTTTGGTTGTGCAGCTTCTTCACCCAGGCGCTTGCGTTTGTCGGCCTCGTACTCCTGGTAGTTCCCGTCGAAGAAGACCCATTGGCTATCGCCTTCGGCGGCCAGGATGTGGGTGGCAATGCGGTCCAGGAACCAGCGGTCATGGCTGATGACCAGCACCGTGCCTGCGTATTCCAGCAAGGCATCTTCCAGGGCGCGCAGGGTTTCAACGTCCAGGTCGTTTGAAGGCTCGTCAAGCAACAAAACGTTACCGCCTGTCAGCAGTGTTTTCGCCAAGTGTAGCCTGCCTCGCTCGCCGCCGGAGAGATTGCCCACTTTTTTCTGCTGGTCGCCCCCGTTGAAGTTGAATCGGCCTGCATAAGCGCGGCTGGGCATTTGGAATTTACCAACAGTCACAATATCCAGCCCGCCGGAAATGTCTTCCCAAACGGTTTTGTCGTTGGAGAGGTCGTCACGGGATTGATCGACGTAAGCGATTTGCACGGTGGGGCCGATATCGACCGTGCCGCTATCGGGCGTTTCACGTCCGGCGATGAGCTTGAACAGCGTGGATTTGCCAGCGCCGTTAGGGCCGATGATGCCAACGATGGCCCCGGCGGGGATGTTCATGCTCAGGTTATCGATCAGCAGGCGGTCGCCAAAAGACTTGCTGACGTTCTTGAATTCAATGACTTTGCTGCCCAGCCGCTCTGCCACCGGGATGAAGATTTCCTGGGTTTCGTTGCGTTTTTGGTATTCGTAGTCGGACAGCTCCTCGAAGCGGGCGATGCGGGCTTTGCTCTTGGCCTGGCGGCCCTTGGCGTTCTGGCGCACCCATTCCAGCTCTTTCTTCAGGGCTTTGGCGCGGGCTTCCTCGCCTTTTTGCTCGGCCTCCAGGCGGGCTTGTTTCTGGGTCAGCCACTCGCTGTAGTTGCCTTTGTAGGGGATGCCGTGGCCGCGGTCGAGCTCCAGAATCCACTCGGCGGCGTTGTCGAGGAAGTAGCGGTCGTGGGTAATGGCGACGACGGTGCCAGGGAAACGCTGGAGGAACTGCTCCAGCCAGTCCACGCTTTCGGCGTCCAGGTGGTTGGTGGGTTCATCCAGCAGCAGCATGTCGGGCTTGGACAGCAGCAGGCGGCACAGCGCCACGCGCCGCTTTTCCCCGCCGGAGAGATGACCAACCACCGCATCCCAGGGGGGCAGGCGCAGGGCGTCGGCGGCGATTTCCAACTGGTGTTCGGAATCCGTGCCCGCAGTAGCGATGATGGCCTCCAGCCGGGCCTGCTCTGCGGCAAGGGCGTCGAAGTCGGCGTCGGGTTCGGCGTAGGCGGCGTACACCTTCTCCAGCTCGGCGCGGGCGGAGATGACCTCGCCCATGGCTTCTTCCACGCATTCGCGCACGGTTTGCTCGGGCGCCAATTGCGGCTCTTGCGGCAAATAGCCGATTTTCAGGCCAGGCATTGGCAAGGCTTCGCCTTCAATTTCTTTGTCCAGGCCAGCCATGATTTTCAAGAGGCTGGACTTGCCCGAGCCATTCAGGCCCAGCACGCCAATTTTGGCGCCGGGGAAAAAGCTCAGGGAAATATCCTTGAGGATTTGGCGTTTGGGGGGAACCGTTTTACTGACACGGTTCATCGAATAGACGTATTGAGCCATCTGGTCTTTCAGAGGGGTGGGTGTTGAATAAGCGTGCGGGCTGCTTTCGGAAAGGGCGCGGTGCAGCATCTTTGCGACAGTGCCTGCATTCTCTGGCCTCGTGGGGGCAGCCCATGGGGAGTAAATGGCAGTATGCGCGGCATCTTGTGCCAAAATGCGCGCGTTTTGGGTTTCAGTCACCCAAAGCCTTTGATTCGCAGCGTTGAGGGCCAAGCGCCACTGCACAATTCTAATCAACAACGCACGATGCCCAGACTGAGCGCCTTGCTTCATATTGCAAACAGCGGGCGTGGGCGAAACCAAGTGGACGGCGTTTTGCTTGCCAGGACGCCCATCAAACTACAGTGACTTTTGAATCCTTGAATCTGTCGGCCGACATCGTTTCTGCCGTGACAGTGCTGGGCTACGTTCAGCCCACCCCCATCCAGGCTCAATCCATCCCGTTGATTTTGGCCGGTCACGATTTGCTCGCTGGCGCGCAGACCGGCACGGGAAAAACCGCCGCGTTTACGCTGCCTTTGTTGCAATTGCTCAGCCAGGCTGACCAAGGCCGGCAAGAGGGACGGGCGCCGCGGGCGCTCATCCTTACGCCCACGCGGGAGCTGGCGGCGCAAATCAACGACAACATCACCGCCTACGCCAAGCATTTGGCGCTGACCTCCGTTGTGGTTTTCGGCGGCGTGGGCATGACGCCACAAATCAATGCCATTGCCAAAGGCGTCGATATCCTTGTGGCAACGCCGGGCCGCCTGCTGGATTTGCACAGTCAAGGGTATGTGGATCTCGGCGCCGTGCGCTACCTCGTGCTTGACGAGGCCGATCGCATGCTGGATATGGGCTTTATCCACGATGTGCGCAAAGTCTTGGCGGTGCTGCCCGATGACAAGCAATCGCTGCTGTTTTCGGCGACTTTCAGCGATGAAATCCGCAAGCTGGCCAACAGCTTTCTGAAAAATCCGCAGCACATCCAGGTCACCCCGCCCAATACGACGGTGCAGCGCATCAGCCAAGTCATTTGCCCGGTAGGCCGGCAGCAGAAAAAAGCGGCCTTGCTGCACATCATCACCTCGCGCAACTGGAATCAGGTGCTGGTATTCACGCGCACCAAATTTGGCGCCAACCATGTGGCTGAATTCCTGAATAGAAACGGCGTCAGCGCAATGGCCCTGCATGGCAATAAAAGTCAATCGGCCCGCACCCAGGCGCTTTCCAGTTTCAAAGAGGGGGATTTGCGGGTCCTGGTGGCCACGGATATTGCCGCGCGCGGCATCGATATCGATGAGCTGCCGCACGTGGTGAATTACGAAATCCCCAATGTGCCGGAAGATTACGTGCACCGCATCGGGCGCACGGGCCGAGCGGGCAATGAAGGCCATGCCATCAGCCTGGTGTGCCTGGATGAAGAAGGCTTCATGATGGAGATTGAGCGCTTTACCAAGCAGGAAATCCCCGTGGAGCTGATGCCCGAGTTCGCGCCGCCGGAAGACGAAGTGGCCGAGCCGATTGCCATGGGCCGCCAGACGCTGTGGGGCGGGGCGGGCAAGCCGCCGAGCCGGGAAGTCATGCAAGCGGCGGCCAAAGCCGCGCGCAAAGAGATGATGGAGCGCATCCAAAGCAAGCGCGTGGCCCAGGGCAGCCGCAAGAAAGGGCCGGAGCACAAAGCGCAAGAGCAGGACAAGCCGGCGCGTGCCCAAGGGGCTGCCGCAATGGGAGGCGCCACGGAAGGCGACGTGGCATCGGCTTCGGCCCCACAGGGTGAAGGCGCATTCAACCCCGGCCCGCGCCCGCTGGATGTGGACGGCAAGCCCCTGAAGCGCCGCAACCGTTTCCGCGCCGGGGGGCGCAGCCGCACGCAACGCAGCGATAGCGCGCCAGGGGCGGAGGGCGGCCAAAAAGCTGCCGCATCGCGCGGCCACGGCCCATCGGCCGGATATGCCAAGCCGCAGGGTGCACGCCCGCCCAAACCCAATAAAACAGGGCGGGGCAGCCAGCGGGAGCAACGCCCGCGCGATCCCATGCTGCGCGCCGATGCCCACCTGGGCACCCAAACGGGCATTTCGCTGGCGCCTGCGTACCGGGGCGACAGCGGGCGACAGCCAGACCCCATGCGCACCAGTGTGGACAGCATGGCCGAGCGCGGCCGCCGCAACAAAGGCGGCAACCGCAACAAGAACCGCGGGCCAGGGGGCATTTCCCCCTTGCAGCACAGCGGGCTGGCCATTGGCGGCCGTCGGCATGGGGGGTGATGGTGGATTTGCAAACCTAAGGAAAATTCGGTTTCCTTTCAATATGCCCAAAAGGCATTGATTTGTTTCTTTTGGTTTGTAGATTGGGGCGCCTGAGGGGCGCATGGCCGGAGGCAAGGTCGCCGGGCGGGTGTTTGTTCCCGCGGCTTTGTCAGCCTGCGCAGCGAGTCTCCAGCGTAAGCCTCTTATCATCGTGGGCCTATTCCACTCGAAACCGACTTGATGATGCATGCCGGCGCGCCGCAAGCGCGTGTGGCTGCCCCACAGTGCCATGACGGTTCAGCACAGCCTGCTTTTGATTGCCGCCCTGATTGTTGCGGGCGGATTTTTTTCCATGGCGGAAATTGCCCTGGCCGCATCGCGCCGCATTCGCCTGCGCCAGCTTATTGCAGACGGCAACGTGCAGGCGCAGCGTGTGCTGCTGATGCAAGAGCAGCCGGGCGACTATTTCACGGTGGTGCAGATCGGGCAAAACGCCATCGCCGTGCTGGGCGGCATCGTGGGGGAGGGCGCGTTCAGCCCCTACATCACCACGGCGCTGGATCGGTGGCTACCCCCGGCCACGGCGGCGACGGTGGGGTTTGTGATCTCGTTTCTGCTGATTACCTCGCTGTTCATTCTGTTTGCCGACATCGCGCCCAAGCGGCTGAGCATGGCGGAGCCGGAGAAAGTCGCCATGCGCGTGTGCCGCCCCATGCAGTTTTTCATGACGGTGCTGCGCCCTCTGGTGTGGTTTTACAGCAGCACCAGCACGCTGCTGTTCAAGCTGCTGCGCTTGCCGACGCAGCGCGATGAGCGCGTCACCTCTGACGACATCCTGGCGATGGCCGAGGCCGGCACGCAAGCGGGCGAGCTGGCGCAGAGCGAGCAGCGCGTGATTGCCAACCTGTTCGATCTGGATAACCGCCTGGTCACCAGCGCCATGACCACGCGCGACCGAGTGGCGTTTTTCCTGCAAAACGATACGGACGCGCTCATCCGCGCCCGCATTGCCGAGGAGCCTTATTCCACCTATCCCGTGTGCGATCGGGATATCGACCACGTTATTGGCTATGTGGATGCGAAAGACTTGTTCCAGCGCGCGCTCAACAACCAGCCCATCAACTTGCAGGACGACAAGCTGGTGCACAAGGTGCTGGTCATCCCCGACCGCCTCACTTTGACGGAAACGCTGGAGCAGTTTCGCCAGGCTGGCGAGGACTTCGCCGTCGTCGTCAACGAATACAGCCTGGTGGTGGGCGTGGTCACGCTCAATGATGTGATGAGCACCGTGATGGGCGATTTGATCGGCCCCGACCATGAGGAGCTCATCGTGCAGCGCGATGAAAACTCCTGGCTGATTGACGGCATTACCCCGATCGAGGATGTGGTGCATGCGTTGCAGATCGGTGAGTTCCCGCACTTTGAGGATTACGACACGCTGGCGGGCTTTCTCATGGTCATGTTGCGGCGCATCCCCCGGCGCACCGATTCGGTGAATTGGGCAGGCTACAAGTTTGAAGTGATGGACGTGGACAGCTACCGCATCGACCAGGTGCTGGTCACGCGCTTGCCGGAACCTTGATTTTCCAAATCAAAAGAAATAAAACAACCTTGTTTTGGCATGATGGTATTAAAATCAATTTTACTTTGATTGATAATAATGCGTATCCGGAAAGGCGTAAGGCCATTGTCTGGCAAGCCGTTTTCATGTTGCACTATGGCAACGTTTGTGAAATTAAATGCTCTCCTGAAACGGAAAACAGGCGTTGGGGCGTTTTGAAAATCGCTTCGTCACGATAATACGAATTGTTTTGATTTTCCGGGGCGAACACCCCTCGTCATTCGCGCCATCCTCATCCGGGATGGGTACTTGCCGAAACCGCCTCCGCCATTGGGCGGTTTTTTCATGCCTGCAATGGCGGCAGGGGGCAGGTTCTGGAATCCGCTCCCGTCCCGTCTTCCCATCCTTTTTGATTGCATAGGAGTTTTCATGTCTTCGCTGAAACGCAACGTCTTCCGTTTGAGCGCCCTGCAAATCGCTTTGCTGGCAGCGGGCTTTGCCCATGCGCAGGGCAGTGATGCGGTGCTGCCCACCGTCAACGTCCAGGGCCAGGCCGCGCCCACCGCGCCCGTGGAAGATTGGCGCGCCTTGGAGCGCACCACCGATACCGATCTGAAGGAAGTGCTGGCCGACCAGACAGCCGTGCAGTTCGGCGGCGGCCGCGGCGCATCGCAGTGGGTGACCATCCGCGGCATGGGCCAGGACCAGATCGACTACGTGGTGGATGATGCCTCCAGCGACGCGCAAATCTTCCACCACCAGGGGCGCTTCATGCTCGATCCCGCCTTGGTCAAGATCATCGGCATCGAGAAGGGCACAGGCTCGGCCAGCTCCGGCATCGGCGCCACCAGCGGCAAGATCGAAGCGACCACGGTGGATGCGCTCGACCTTCTGCGCGAAGGGCAGAACGTGGGCTTTCGCACCAACGCGGGCCTGAGCAGCAACAAGGGGCGCAATGGCGGCCTGTCCGTGTATGGCAAAAGCGGCCTGGTCGATGGCCTGGTGGTGTTCAACCGGGTGGACGATCAGGACTACAAAGACGGCAGCGGCCGCAAGATCGGCAACAGCGCGCTGGATGGCCGCAGCTTCCTGGCCAAGGCGGGTGTGAGCTTCTCGCAAGACGCCCGCGCCACCATCAGCCATCGCCGCGAGGAGGAGTTTGGCGTGCGCAACCTGCGCGAAGAATTCTTCTTCGATACCGCCAACGACAGCCCCTCGCACCGCCACCGCACGGTGGACACCACCACGGCGGTCTTCACGCACAAAAACCTGGGCTTCATCGACACGCTGGAAGCCAACGCCAGCCGCATGCGCACCAAGCAGGAGAGCGAAGGCGCAGGGGCGTTGCCAACGGCCTCCGTGGTGAATATCAACACCAATATGGGCAACCTGCGCATGAGCAGCCGCGTGGGCGAGCACCGCGTCAAATACGGCATCAACTTGCGCAAGCAGGAGGCCGACTCGACGGCCGCCCAAGCCGCCAAGCTCGGCAGCCAGGAGAAATCCGACACCGGCTTCTACGTTGAAGGCATCTGGAACCTGGCGCCCGTGACGCTGACCACCGGCCTGCGTTACGACCGCTTCAGCCTTACCTCCAACGAAGGCCAAAAGCATTCCGACGGCAACATCAACCCCAGCGTGGGGCTGATTTGGGATGTCTCCAGCAACCTCTCGTTCAACCTCAGCCACAACCGCGCCAGCCGCAGCCCGCGTTTTTACGAAGCCCTGCTGGCCAGGACGCCCATCCGCTACGCCGAAAACCTCAAGGCCGAGCGTTCGCAAAACACCGAGATCGGCTTTGACTGGACGAGCGGCGGCCTGGCTGTCTCCGGCAGCTACTTCCAGCAAAAAATCAAGGACTTGCAAAACTTCCAGGGCATGAACTGCCAGGGCCGCAATTGCGCCTACCGCCTGGTGCGCAACAGCGGCGAGCTGCGCAACCGCGGCTATGAGCTGAGCAGCAGCTACCGCTGGCAAGGCTTGACCGCCCGCCTGGGCGTGGCGCACAGCAAGCCCAAGCTCAACGGCGCAACCTACGACTCCGTGGCCACCGCCGTGCCCATGGGCCGCCAGTGGACCACCGGCCTGGCCTATCAGTTCAAGCCCGCGCATCTGGAGCTGGGCTGGCGCGGCCGTTACGCCCAGAAGGGCAGCTACATCAACGCCACCCGTGGCAGCGGCACGCCTGTGAACCGCAGCGGCTATGGCGTGCACGACCTGTATGCAACCTGGATGCCGCTGGGCAACGACAGCTTGCATGTCAACTTCGCCATCAACAACGTGGGCAACAAGCTCTACCGCAGCCACAGCCAGCGCTCGGGCAACAATGCCTTGCCAGAGCCAGGACGCGAGTACCGCGTCAGCGTCAACTACCGCTTCTGATCGTGGCGGCTGATTTGGCAGGCCCCGGCACGGCTGCCGGCATTGCGCAGTGAAACAACACAAAAGGCGCTTTTCCCGGCGCCTTTTGTTTTCGGGATTTCAATCTGTTTGATTTTTATTTCAAAAAAGCAATAATGCTGGCTTCATTCATGCACATTGGAGTTGGAAATGCCAAGGACAGCAAAAGGATCGGGTGAGCTTGAGCGCGCCATGGAAGCGATCGCCCAGGCCAAAACGGTGGAGCAATTGCGCCAGGCGCAGGCGGTGGCCTTGCCGCTGATTTGCGGGTTGAACATGCAGGAGACGGCCAAGGTCATCGGTTGCTCGGTCGGCTGGGCCAGCCGCTTGCGCAATCGCTTTCTGGCCGGTGAGATGGTGGGCGACCAACCCACGCGCGGCGGCCGCCGCCGCCAGCACATGAGCGAGGCGGAAGAGCGCCAGATTTTGCAGCCTTACCTCGACCGCGCCCGTCAGGGCGCGCCGGTGGATGTGGGCCAGGTCAAGGCCGACCTGGAGAAAAAACTGGGCCGCACCATTGCCCTGTCCACGGTATACAACTTGCTGCGCCGCCACGGCTGGCGCAGGCCGGTGGCGGAAAAGCGCACGGCATCCAGCGAGGAATAAACGCCTGTCCCCAAAGCACTGGGCGGGACAGGCGCTTGGCGCGCATTGGCCCGCAGCGTGTGGTTGGCACCACCGGGTTGGTGTTTTATAAATCAATAGGAAAAATAATACGCCTGTTTCGGCATGATGGTATTGAAGCGGTTTTTCCTTTAAAAAAATTTGCGCAAGTGAGCGCCCAAAACCGTGCGGCCAGCCTGCGCACGGTTTTTTTATGGCCCGGTCTGGGCCTGGATTTGCGTGCGTGCGCGCTCGCGCTCTTCGGTGGTTTGGGCCACTTTGTCGCGCACGTACAGCGGCGCCACCGCAGCGGGCGCTTGCAGCAGGCCGCGGGCGATCAGGCCGGGCGCCAGCGACAGCATGGCGCGGGCGCTGGGGCGCGCGAAGAAGGATTGGCCGGCCTTGCCGCGCAGGGCATCGGGGTACACCTCCAGCGCGTTGCCGGCCAGGACGTAGCCGTCGGGCACATGCAGCTCTGCCGGCGCCAGCGCGCGGATGGGGGCTTCGCGTACCCAATGGCCAGGCACAGGGGAGGCGGGCGCGGGCTGCCAGCGCAGCGGCGCGGCGTACACCTCGTGCATGCGGGCATCCAGCACGGCCATGATGCGCTGCGCGCCCATCTCCAGGCGGGCGTGCTCGGCGATGGCCAGCAGCGAATCGACCGGCAGCGCCTGCAATTGCGCGCCCCAGGCCAGGCCCTGCGCGGCGGCGCATGCGGTGCGCAGGCCCGTGAAAGCGCCGGGGCCGCAGCCATAAACAATGGCATCGAGCGCGCGCAGGCATAGGCCCGCTTGCTCCAGCAAGGCCAGTGCTTGGGGCAAGAGCTGGCGCGAGGCTTGCGGCCCGCCCGCCTGTTCGACATGCAACTGCACGGAGCCGTTTTGCACGGCGACAGAGAGCTGATCGGTACTGGTGTCGAAGGCGAGAAGGCGCATGGCAGGGGAGTGGGCAGGGGGCCGGGCGGCCGGTTGGCGCATGCAGCGCCTGCTCAACGCTGTTGGCTGCTCGCGCCAGGATGAAGAATGCACGACAAGGCTATGATTGTGCTGCAAGATGTGACAAGCGATGCGCAGCGCCAAGGCGTGCCCGCAGAAGGCTTGTATGTTGAACCTGAGTGAGCCAAAGCCGTGTGTATGTTGTTTGTAAAAAAATGGGCCGGGCAGTGTAGCGTGATTCCTTTTGCGGGCCGGGGCGCGGCCCCAGCCGTGGCGGCGGCGCTGGCGCTGCTGGCCTGCGCCTGGCCTTGGGCGGCGCTGGCGCAGGGCCGCGCGCAGGCGGCGACGGCCCCAACAGTGACGGCTTCAATGGCGGCTGTGGCGCAGGCGGCGTTGCCCAGGGGCTTTGCCGCTGCGCTGGCCAAGGCGAATATTCCGCAGGATGCGGTGTCGGTTTGGGTGGCCCCGGCCGATGGCGATGGCAAGCCGCGCGTGACGCATCGCGCCGATCATTTGATGAGTCCGGCCTCGACGATGAAGCTGGTGACGACGTATGCGGCGCTCGATCAGCTCGGCCCGGCTTACACCTGGCGCACGCGCATTTACACCGATGGCGTGATCGACAACGGCAGCTTGCGCGGCAACGTCTATATCCAGGGCGGGGGCGATCCGAAGTTGGTGATGGAGCGGCTGTGGCTGCTGCTGCGGCAGTTGCAGCAGCGCGGCGTGCAGGTGATCGTGGGCGACATCGTGCTTGATCGCAGCGTGTTCGAGCTGCCCCCGCACGATGCGGCGGCGTTCGATGACGAGCCGCTGCGGCCCTACAACGCCGCGCCCGATGGCCTGCTCATCAACTTCAAATCGGTGGTCATGCGGTTTGTGCCCGATAGGGGCAAGGGTGTGGCCCATGTGCAAATCTCGCCGCCCATGGCGCAATTGGAGGTGCCTGCGACGGTGGCGCTTGCCACCAGCGCGAAAACCTGCCCGGCCAGTTGGCGCCAGGGGCTGCGCCTGGATGTGAGCGAGCCAGATCGCTGGCGCTTTGCGGGCAGCTATCCGGCCGCTTGCGGCGAGCTGAACTGGCCGGTGGCTTACCCCGACCCGGAGGCGTTTGCCAACAAGGCGGTGGAGGGCATGTGGCGCGCGCTGGGCGGCAGCCTGACGGGGCGCGTGCATGCGGGCGTGACGCCTGCGGCGCTGCGGCCGATGATTGTGGAGGCTTCGCTGTCGCTGCCCGAAATCGTGCGCGATGTGAACAAATACAGCAACAACGTAATGGCCGACCACGTGTTCCTGGCGCTGGCGGGCGTGGGCGGGCAGGGCCGCAATATGCGCCCAAGTGATGCGCAGGCCAATGTGTTGCAGTGGTGGGAGCGGCGCATTGGCAATCCGCGCGCCAGCCTGGTGATGGACAACGGTTCGGGCCTGAGCCGCACGGCGCGGGTGACGGCGCACGCGCTGGGGCGCATGCTGCAAAACGCCTGGCATTCGCCCGTGATGCCGGAGCTGCTCTCCTCCATGCCCGCCGTGGGAGTGGATGGCACGATGCGGCGCAGCCGGGCTTCCGGCTCGGCGCATATCAAGACGGGTTCGCTGCGCGACGTCAACGCCATTGCAGGCTACGTGCACGGCCATAGCGGGCGGCGCTATGTGCTGGTGGCGTTTGTGAACCATCCCAATGCCGCGGCGGTGCGGGGGGCGGCTTTTGATTCCTTGATCGATTGGGTGGCGCAGGATTGAGAGGGAATTTTACAAATCAAAAGGATAAAAAATATCCTTGTTTTGGCATGATTGTATTGGAATTGATTTTCTTTTGATTTGTTTTTTCGGAATTTTGCAGATCGGTGCAGGCTAAAAAAATTTCCTGAAAGTTAGGGCGAATAAGAACAATTCTTATATCATTGCAAGCAATCGTTTCAGCCTGTGACGCTGAAACGCTTTTTTCGTCCCGGCTGATCCTTTGGCGCTCCTGTGGCGAGCGTCGATTTCCTTTGCAAATCCCTGCGCCCTGTATTGGGCAGTCGCAGCTTGCTTCTGCCTCCGTATAGCGGCGGGCTGGCCTTGGTTGCAGGTCACGGCGCTGGCCATTGCATTGACCATTGCGTTAGCTATTGCGCCAAGGGGGCGGCAAGCAAAACACCTACTATGGCAGGCAAGCCTTCATCCTCTGCACCTCCCCCCGCGGCCCCCGCGCTGCCCGGGCGTTACCGACTGGCCGTGGCCGCGCGCGCGCTGGCAGGCGTGGGCCTGGGCTACGCTTTGGCGAGCTTGGCCGCTTCATGGCTGGCGCTGCTGCTGCCCAAGCTGGGCATGCACCGCGCCGATGCCGTCACCCTGGCAACCATGCTGGCGTTCCTCTTGCATGCCGGTGTGGTGCTGTGGGCCTTCGCCAGCGCCAGCGGTTGGCGCGTCTGGCGCGGCGCGGGCGCGGGCGTGCTGGTTTGCGCCGGGCTGTTGTGGTGGGCGCAAACCTGGGGGGGCGCTGCATGAGGCCGGATGGAAAGCCCGAGGGCCTGCGCCAGGCCATGTCCTGGCTGCACACCTGGAGCAGTTTGCTGCTGGGGTGGCTGCTGTTTGCCATCTTTCTGACGGGTACGTTCAGCTTTATGCGCAGCGAGATCGACGATTGGATGCGGCCCGAGCTGCACGCTTCATCGCCTGCCACGCCGCCCGTGCAAGCCGCGGCGAACGCCTTGCAAGCCTTGCAGCGCCTGGCCCCGCAGGCCGATAGCTGGACGATTGCCTTGCCCAGCGCCCGCCAGACGGCGCTGGCCGTGAGCTGGCGCGAACCGTCCGGGCGGGCAGGGCAAGTGACCCGCTATCTGGACGCCGCCACGGGCGAGCCGCTGACGCCGCGCCAGACGCGCGGGGGCAGTTTTTTCTACCGTTTCCACTTCGAGTTGCATGGCCTGCCGCGCGCCTGGACGCGCTGGCTCATTGGCATCGCCAGCATGATGATGTTCGTGGCCATCATCAGCGGCGTCATCACGCACAAGAAAATCTTCAGCGACTTTTTCACCTTCCGCCCCGGCAAAGGCCAGCGATCCTGGCTGGACGCGCACAACGCCAGCGCCGTGCTGGCCTTGCCGTTTCATTTCGTCATCACCCTCAGCGGGTTGCTGTTGCTGGCCAACACGCTCATGCCGTGGCCTGCCGATGCGGTGTACCGTGGCGATCGCATGGCGTATTTCATGGAATCGAGCGGCCTCACCGCCGCTGCCGGCAACACCCGCCCGTCTGGCGCCCGCGCGGCCAATGCCCCGCCCGCAAGCCGCCCAGGCCGCGCGGCAGCAGACGACGCCAGCGAGCCAGCGCACCGCCCAAGCCATCCCGCCGTGGGCGAGGCCAGGTTGCAAGAGCTGATTCAGCACGCCCAGGCGCAATGGCCCCGGCATGGCGTGGGCCGCATCACCATTCAGGCCCCTTATTCGCCCAAAGCCACGGTCGAGCTGCGCGAAGGCGGCGGCGACCATCTCAGCGAACGCGGCGATGCGCGCCGCCTGCGCTTTGATGCCAGCGGCGCGGCGTTGCCAGCGCCCCCTGCGGCCCAGCCTTCCTGGGTGCGCGCCACCTACAACGTCCTGGTGACGACCCACCTGGGCCGCTTCGCCGAACCAGCCGTGCGCTGGCTGCTGTTTCTCTCCGGCCTGTTGGGCAGCCTGATGGTGGCCAGCGGCATGGTGCTCTGGGTCGTTAAACGCCTGCCCCAGCGCGCCAAGCAGGGCTACACCCCGCGCGGGCATCGGCTGGTCGAGCGGCTCAACGTTGCCGCCATCGCCGGGCTGTGCGTGGCAGTGGCCAGCTACTTCTGGTTCAACCGCTTGCTGCCCGCTGCCCTGGCCGATCGTGCCTTGTGGGAAATACGTGGCTTTTTCCTGCTCTGGCTGCTGTGCGCCCTGCATCCCTGGCTGCGCAGCCACCGCCGCGCGTGGCAAGAGCAAATGGCGTTCGCCGCCGGGTTATGGGCTGTGCTGCCCCTGCTCAACCCGTTGACGGGCGGCGCAGCCCTGCCTGCCGCCTTGGCGCGCCAGCAGTGGAGCGTGGCGAGTGTGGATGCCGTGGCGCTGCTGATGGCAGCAGCTTGCGGCGCCGTTCTCTGGTGGCTGCGCCGCGCCCAGGCGCAGCCGGTGAAAGCCAGGCAGCGCCAGGGCGCAGCAGCGGGCACGGCTGCCAGCCACCCGGCCGCAGGCCAGGCCGCCCGTGTTTCCCAGGGGTGAGAACAGGCGCAAGCCAACGAGAAAAGGAGCAAATCGCATGAACAACGCCTGGCATGGCATGCCACTGGTGTGGGCTTTGAGCTTTACAGGCTGTGTGCTGCTGGCCAGCGCCATGGAACGCCACCGCGACGATTTCGCCCCCAGCCCCTGGCTAGGCGGCCCTGGCCGTCGCACGGGGCAGGGCGCAGCAGGGTTGGCGCTGGCAGGGCTGCTTTGCCTGAGTTACTGGCCGCCCGCGCTGGCCGTGCTGATTGGGCTGGGTTTAATGACTTTCGCTGCGCTGGCTTTGGGGCTGTTGCTGACCTACGCGCCCCGCCAGGCCAACCGCTTTCTTCTCTGGGGCATAGCCGCCAGCGTGTTGGGGGCGCTCGGGCCGTTGGTATTGCGGTGGTTTTTATAGAATCAAAAATCCTCAATATCTATTGGGTTTGGGGATTTTTGATTTTTGGAGGGGTTGATGGATTTTTCTGCAAAGACTTTGCGGAATATTCTGTGTATTCCTTTTTTCGCCTGGATAGTGGCCGCTTGCGATTTGGGGTACGGGGTTGCTGGCGCCAGTCAAGACAGTGCGGCGCTCGTCAGGGAAGCAGAAGCATTTACGGGCTTTTTGGATCAGCGATATATTGAAGAAGTTACCATCAATGCGCCATGCAGAGATATTGCGTGGGCTGGCGCCGATCGCAAACTGCAAGGGTTTGATGCTGTTTTCAATACGGGTGAAAAAGCCGTTTTTGCCAATCAGGCATTTTCTTTAACGGCTGATGGGTATTTGAAAATTGCAGTGGATGGATATGAGCGCATCGCAAGGCCCCTCCCCGGGGTTTTTCAGGGCAGAGGGTGGCAAGTTGGTTTTTCCGGGAGCGGGAAATACCTGCTTGTTTTGATCCGGTCAAGGGCGGCAACTGCGAAATACTATGTTTTGCTGGCCAGCCTCGCCGGTGATGTCCTCTATGAGAGGGTTTTGCAAAAAAGCGAGGTATATGGCGCTATCGAATCCACGGGAAATGCCATCCATATCAACGGCAAATGTGGAGTGCGGAAGGTATGGGTAAGAACCGGTTAGAAATCCCTGTGCGGTGGGCAAGAAAGCGGATTGGGGCGGTCTGCCGTCGTAGCAAAGCGGGACCACACATCTAAGCTAAGCCAACAACGCTTCAAAGCCCTGCTCAGGCTCAAAGCGCTTGTTGCGCAGCACCAGTCGCGTGGGGCCAGGGGTGCGGGGCTGTGTTTGTTCGTGCAACGGATCGCCGGGGAAGCACACGATGCGCTGGCCTTCCTGGTCGATGCTGACCGGCTCAATCGGATGGATGGGCTGCTGGCTGGCGTAGGCCGATAGGCTGGCGCTGTCGGCGAAGCGGCACAGGTGCGCCAGGGTCATGATTTGCGGCGGCGCCAGCAGGATTTCGCCCTGCGCGTAGCGCGTCAGCAATTGGCGTGGCGAGGCCCATAGCAGGTGCTGGGCCTCGCTGCCATCGGCGCTGGCCTGTTGGCCTGGCGGCAGAGAGGCGAGGAAAAACCACGTATCAAAGCGTTTGGCGCTCATATTGGTGATTTTGGGCGTGATCCAGCGTGAAAACGGCCGCAAGGCTTGCACGCTAGGGGCGTAGGGCGTAGCCGCTGGCGCTGCCGCACGCAGTGCGCTCAGGGCGGCATCCCAGGTTTGCCCTTGCGCCAGCGCGCCCCGCGCTGCGGCCAGCGCATTGGCAGGGGCGGGGAAGGCCGCTGCTGGAGCGGTCGCGTCGTCGGCAGGGCTGGCCGTTGCCAGCCAGAGCAGGCCGGCTTCTTCCAGGGTTTCGCGCAAGGCCGCACCGTACAGGCTGGCCAGCGCCTGCTTGCCGGGCGTCTGTGGGTCTTGCGGCAGGCGCGGCATCAGTTGGGGCCATTGCTCGGTAAAGCCGCTTTGCAGGGCGATGGCATCGTCCCCGGGTTCGACCTTGCCGCCTGGAAAGACTAATGCGCCGCCGAAATTGCGCGCCTGGCTGGCGCGTTCCATCAGCAAGACTTCAATGCCGCTGGCGCCGTAGGCATCACCGTGTGCGTTGGCATGGGGCGCTTCCCGCATGACGATGATGCTGGCCGATGGCAAAGTGGCGTCAGGAGCGCAGGATGAAGCGGGGCAGGTCATGGGCATGGCAAGAACTCAGGAAGGCGTTTGCGCATCGGCATCCAGCAGGCCGTGCGCTTGCAGCTTTTTGCGCAAGGTGTTGCGGTTCAGCCCCAGCCACTGGGCGGCGCGGGATTGGTTGTGCTGTGCGCGCTGCATGACTTCTTCCAGCACGGGGCGCTCCACCAAGTGAATCACCATGGCATAGACGTTGGCGGGGTCTTGCCCGCCCAAGTCTGCAAAGTATTGCTGCAGGTTGATTCGAACGCATTCGTCGATACTGAGGGGCATGATGGTTACGGGCGGGGTAAGTGGCAAAAAGGCGGCGACTATAGCGCAGCCACCGCGTCACGGCGCCAGCCGCTCGCGCAACCACGGGCTTTGGGCATCGGCGCGGCTGTAGAGCAGGCGGTCGTGCAGGCGGCTGGCGCGGCCTTGCCAGAATTCCCAACGCTCGGGAAGGAGGCGGTAACCGCCCCAATGCGGCGGGCGCTCGGGGTCAGCGCCGGGGGGCAGACTGGCTTGCAGGCGGGCATAGGCTTGTTCCAGCACGGCGCGGCCTTCGATGGGGCGGCTTTGCGGGCTGACGACGGCCCCCAGGCGCGAGGCCAGCGGGCGGGAATGGAAGTACGCCTCGCTCTCGGCTTCGGTAGTGGGCGTCACGCGGCCTTCAATGCGCACGGTGCGTTGCAGGGGCAGCCAGAAAAACTGCAAGGCGGCGCAGGGGTTGCCTGCCAGTTCCAGTCCTTTGCGGCTTTGGTAATTGGTGAACCACACCAGCCCTTTTTCGTCGTGCCCCTTGAGCAGCACGACGCGCAGGCTGGGGCGCATATCGCTGCCGACGGTGGCCAGCGTCATGGCGTTGGCCTCTGGCACGCCGTGCTGCACCGCTTCGGCCAGCCAGGCGGTAAACAAGGCGTGGGGATCGGCGCTGGCTTGCTGCTCGCAGAGTTCGCCCAGTGCGTAGTTTTCGCGCATGGAGGGCAAGTCAATGCCGGGTGTGGCGCTGTCGGTGGTTGGGGGATTCATCGCAAGCCTCCGCCAGCGGCTTGGGCGTTTTTGCGCTCGATCAGCTCCACCTTGTAGCCATCGGGATCCTCGACGAAGGCGATCACGGTGGTACCGCCTTTGACGGGGCCTGGCTCGCGCGTGATCTTGCCGCCCGCCTGGCGGATGCGTTCGCAGGCGGCGTAGGCATCGGGCACGCCCAGGGCAATGTGGCCGTAGGCCGTGCCCATTTCGTAGCTCTCGGTGCCCCAGTTGTACGTCAGCTCCAGCTCGGCCTGGGCCGGGTTGCCGCCTTCAAAGCCGAGAAAAGCCAGCGTGTAGCGGTATTCGGGGTTCTCGGAGGTGCGCAGCAACTGCATGCCCATGACTTGGGTGTAGAAGTCGATGGAGCGTTGCAGATTGCCGACGCGCAGCATGGTGTGCAGAAATTGCATGTGGGGTTCTTTCTGGGAACAGAGAAAAGCAAAAGCCCCGGCTGCGCGGCCAGGGCGGAAGCGAAATTGTGGGGCCGATCAGGGCAAGGGCAGGTGCCGCACGAGGATTTCGGCCTCGATGTGCTCCAGCACCATCAGCACGATATACAGCGCCATGACGGCCAGCATGGGCGCAAAGTCGATGCCGCCCAAGGCCGGCAGCCTGCGTTGCAGAGGTTGCAGCAACGGGGTGCACATGCGCGCCAGCAGGCTATGCAACCAATGCTGGGGCGCGATCCAGGACAGTACGACATAAGCCAGCACCACAGCTACCGCCAGCCCGGCGGCGCTGGTGGCCAGCTCAAAAAAGCCTTGCACGATGGACGCGCTCAGCGACCAGGGCTGGAGCATGGCCCGCAGCAGCGCCACTTTGACAATGCACAGCAACAGCGCGATGAACAGCGCCACCCAGTCCCAGCGGCCCTTGGGGCGCAAAGCGCTGTGCCGTTTGCGCAGCGGCAGCAGCAGCCAATCGGTAAAGCCTAGCACCAGTTGCCCCAGAGGATTGGAAAAGCTCAGGCGCATGCCTTGCATGTAAATGCGCAGCAGCAGTGCGCCCACCAAAATGCCGATGGCGGTGTTGAGCAAAAAAGCCAGGATTTTGTAAAGCAGCATGAGAGCCATTCAATAATCGATTGCAGAAAGGCGTAAAACAAAGCCGGGCCATCGTAGCAAAAAGCGCCCAGGCTTTAACAAGTACCGAAAGGACATTGCCATGCTGGATAGCCATTGCATTTCCCCCCTGGGGCAAGGTGTGCAGGCACTGCTGACCCCGGCCCAAATGGCCCAGGCCGATGCCGCCGCCATCGCCTCGGGCGTGCCCGGTGTGGCCTTGATGGCCCGCGCGGGCGAGGCCGTGGCGCTGGCCGTTGCCAGGCGCTGGCAGCCTTGCCGCGTGGCCGTATTGTGCGGGCCAGGCAACAACGGCGGCGATGGTTTTGTCGCCGCGCAGTGGCTGCGCCAGCGTGGCTGGCCGGTGCGGCTGTTCCTGCTGGGCGAGATGGCCAAGCTGCGCGGCGACGCCGCTTGGGCCGCCAGCCAATGGCAAGGCGCGACGGAGGCTGCCGCGGCATTCGACCCCGCTGCATGCGACATCGCCATCGACGCCCTGTTCGGCGCGGGCCTGTGCCGCCCGCTGGACGGGCAGGCCGCAGCGCTGGTGCAGGCGCTCAACGCCAGCGGCCTGCCCGTGTGCGCGGTGGACGTGCCCAGCGGCCTCGATGGCGCGACGGGCGCTCCCCCGGCCGATGAAACCGCCCCTGTGGTGCAAGCCATGCTGACGGTGACTTTTTTTCGCGCCAAGCCCGGGCACTGGCTGCTGCCGGGGCGCAAGTTATGCGGCGAGCTGGTGCTGGCCGACATTGGCATCCCCGAGCGCGTGCTCAAAACCCTGGAGCCGCCGCTGACCACCTGGCTCAACACCCCCGCGCTGTGGCGCCACGCCCTGCCGCAGCCGGGGCCGGAAAGCCACAAATACCAGCGCGGCCATGTGCTGGTGTGGGGCGGCGCCACGCTCACAGGCGCGGCGCGGCTGGCGGCGCAGGCGGCCCAGCGCGCGGGCGCGGGGCTGGTGACGCTGGCCGCGCCGCAAGCCGTCTGGCCCGTTTATGCGCAAAGCCTGCAAGGCTGCATGGTGCAGGCGCTGCCGGAAGGCGACGGCGAGGCTGCCGCCAATGCCAAT
>JAUMYU010000013.1 GCA_030528485.1 Comamonadaceae bacterium | reverse complement strand
TCGCGCCATTCGGTGGTCTTGGATTCGACAAACTGGCCGTTGATGAGCAGTTTGACGGTGGGGGCCTTCAGGCCCTGTTCGCTGATAGCGTTCATGCGTTGTCTCCAAAGTAGGCAAAACGGATGCGGTGCGCGGGATTGCGGCCGCCATCGGTCAAGCGGCGCTATCTTAATTTGCAAATTTGCTCCATCAAGTGGATATGTTGCAATGTTTCTTTGCAAATTTACACATGGAAGGCCGTCCCAAAGCACGGCAGGCCATGCCCCCGGGAGGGATAATTATCAATCAAAGGAATAAAAATCACCGTTTTTAGGCATATCCAGCATAAAACGATGATTCCTTTGATTGGATATGTTGAGTATTCTGGGCGTGCTACTTCAGCCAGCGGGCAAGGCTGCGCAGCAGCAGGGATAGACCTGCGGACCAGAGTTCGTCCTGGAACATCTCCGTCCAGCCCGGCTCCTCGCGGCGGCGCTGGCGCTCCCGTTCGCGGTTTTGCTGGTGCATGCGCTCCTTGGCCAGCACTACGGCGGCGCTGGTTTCATCCACTCGGGCGTGCGGATCCACCGGCGCAGGCGCTTGCTGGTAGTGCTCCAGCGCCTTTTCCACCGCCTGCGGATCGAGCAGCGAAAAGGCCGAACGGCAATACGGGCAGGCATGGTCGCGGCGCAAATCCACCGATGCCCCGCAACTGCTGCAATGGATGATGCGCACCTTTTGCGCCAGGCGCTCGATTTCCGCCGGGGCCAGGTGGCGCACAAAGCCTTTTTCCACCATGAAGGACGAAAACGTGGAAAACCGCCCGTGCGTCGCGCAGCGGTACACGATGTAGCTGCCGCTGATGGTGCGGTCGCTGCCGCGCGCCAGCGGCTCGGCGCAGCGCGGGCAATGCATGCGCTCCCTGAGCGGGCTGTGCGGCGCATCGCGGTGGGCGTGCAGGGTTTTGAACAGCTCCAGCACGCTGCGCGCGCTCAATTGCAGGCTTTCCAGCCGGTCAAACCAAATGCCGTGGCAGGCAAAGCACAAATCCAGCTCCACCGGGCCGTTGCGGGCCTCCAGGCTGAGCGCCTGCATGGGCTGGCGGCAGGAAGGGCAGGCGGGGGTGTGCAAAGGGGTGGTCATGGTCATGGTGTGAAGGGGGCGGAAAGTTCATAACACGCTCTGATGCAGCCCGCGCCCCAAATGCTTGAATCGGGATGGCACAGCCCGCAACAAGGGTTGATTTTGCAGCAGTTTTCAACCATTTATTCAAAATATTCACCAATCCGTGGCGGGGAAATTCATTACTATTTGATGGTTTTGTTTTTGGTTATCGCAGGTTTTTGGTTGGATATCGCATGATGGATTCAGGCATGGGGTGGGTTTCTCTGGGTTTGCTGGCGGGTATTATTCTGGGCGCTTATGATTTTTTGACGAAGATTGCCTTGAAGGAAAAAGGCGTTCTGGAGGTTGTTTTCTGGTGCTCCCTGCTCGGGGGGCTGATGTGGTTGCCGTTTTTTATTATCCCGCCCGCATACCAAGATGCTTTGCAGGCATTTCATTTGTCACCACAGGAGTTGACGGTGGCACAGCAGATGGCCGTATTGCCAAAATCCATTCTGATGGTGGCGACCTGGGTGCTTTCTTATTATTCGGTCAAGTTCTTGCCCCTTTCCATTTCGGCGGGAGTCAGGGCCAGCGGCCCGTTATGGACGGCTTTGGGCGCCATGCTGTTTTTGTCAGAGGTTTTGAGTTGGACGCAGTGGCTGGGGCTTGCCGTGGCGATGGCTTCTTATTACCTTTTTTCCCTCATAGGGAAAAAGGAAGGGATTTCCTTCGGGCGCAATGTGTGGGTTTTGTGCATGCTGGCAGCCACCTTGATGTGCCTTGTACGACAAATACATTCTCTCGACTTTGCATCTGGATTTGGCGGCTGTGCAGGCGTATTCGGCGCTTCAGCGCGGCGGGTTGGCTTTGTTGTTGCTGCCCTGGATTTTCAGAGAGGTGGAGGTATCCAGCCTTTTGCGCCGGAATTGGGCGATCCCCGCAATAGCCTTTGCTTATGTGCTGGCTGAATATATTTACCTGGCAGCCGTGCGTCAGGATGGGGCAATGATTTCCGTCATCTCGGTTTTGCGCCGCACGAATCTGGTGATGGTTTTCCTGCTTTCGGCCATTTTCTTTCGGGAGCTTCACATTCCCCAGAAAGTGGTGGCGATTTTGGGTGTTTTGCTGGGCATTGCATTAACCGTTTTGCGCTGATTTATCCGCTGGCAGCAATGGAGCGAATCCATTGGATGACAGTTTCCCCATAACGCGACAACATGGCGCGCTCCGATGCGAGCAGAAAATAGGATTGCGCGGAGGGAATGGCCACGTCGGAAATGCGAACCAGGCTGCCGTCTTGAAGCAGGCGCTGGACGAGTGAGCGCCTGCCGAGCGCAATGCCTTGCAGATTCAGGGCTGCATCGAGCAAAAATCCGGTATCGGAATAGGTGATATTGCGCTGGAGGGCAGAAACAGGGATGCCAGCGGCCTGCATCCAGGGTTGCCAGGGTTGGCGGCTGTGCGTCAGCAGGTCTGCACGTTCGAAAAGCTCGCTGAGACTGCCGTGGCCGAGTTGCTGGAGGTATCGTGGGGCGGCAACGGGAAACCACTCGTCTTTGAGCAATAGCTCGCAATAATGCGCTTGCGGGGTTTTGCTGGAAAACCGGATGGCAATATCGGCCTCGCCTTGGTCGATATTGGCGATTTGGGTGCTTGGATGCAGGGTGATGGAGATGCGGCGGTGGGTTTTATGAAAATCCGTTAATGCGGGGAGTAAACGAAACCTTGCAAAAGACGGGAGCGCGCTGATGCGCACCACATCGCGCTCCAGCGTCAGGTTGCTGAAGGCGGTTTCGAGGCTGGCCAGCGATGCGCGCACTTGATGGTGCAAATAAGCGCCTTCGGGGCTGAGGGTGACGCTGCGGGTGGTGCGATGGAAAAGCGTGGTTTTCAGGATTTGCTCAAGTTCCCGGATTCTGTGGCTGATGGCGCTGTTGGAAAGGTGCAGTTCCTGACTGGCAGCGGTGAAACTTTGCAGCCGTGCGACGGCATCGAATGCCACGATCAGGTGAATGGGGGGAATATTGCGCATATTTTCGGGGAAATATGGAGTGCCTGATTTTCACGCGGGCTGCGCGGTTTTGCAGCTCATGTTTCTTCCGGCAAAAACGATTGCTGCAAATCGCTGAGGAAATCAAAACCGCGCGCGGTGGGGCGGATGTGGCCGGGGTGGGGTTGCTCGAGCAGGCCGCGGGCGATGGCTTGCTCGATGGGCGCTTGCACGCTGGAGAGGGGCAGGCCGGTGCGGGCGTGGAAGTCTTGCAGTGCAAAGCCCTGGCGCAGGCGCAGGGCGCACAGCATGTATTCAAAGGGCAGTTCGCGGCGGGGGATGTCGCTCTCTTGCGCGATGGGCGCGCCTTGCAGGGCGGCGGCGGTGTAACGCAGCGGATCGCGCAGGCGCACCTGGCGCACGATGCGATGGGCGAAGCTGAGTTTGCTGTGCGCGCCGGCGCCGATGCCCAGGTAGTCGCCAAACTGCCAGTAGTTGAGGTTGTGCTGGCAGGTGTGGCCGCCTCGGGCGTAGGCGGAGACTTCGTAGCGATCCAGCCCTGCTGCGGCGGTGGCGGCGGTGATGGCGTCGAGCATGTCGTAGGCCAGGTCGTCATCGGGCAGGGCGGGGGGCGGGTATTTGGCGAAGTAGGTGTTGGGCTCGATGGTGAGGTGATAGACGGAGAGGTGCGGCGGTTGCAGGGCCAGGGCGGTGTGCAGGTCCTGGGCAAAAGCGGCCATGTCCTGGCCGGGCAGGGCGTACATGAGGTCGAGGTTGAAGGTCTCGAAGGCGTCGCGGGCTTCTTCCACGGCGGCGAGGGCCTGGGCGCGGTTGTGGATGCGGCCCAGGCGTTGCAGCAGGGCATTGTCAAAGCTTTGCACGCCGATGGACAGGCGCGTGACGCCGGCGGCGCGGTAGGCGGCGAAGCGGTCTTTCTCGAAGGTGCCGGGGTTGGCTTCCAGGGTGATTTCGCAGCCGGGCAGCAGCCGCAGGCGCGCACGCACGCTGGCGAGCAGGCTGTCGATGTGCTGGGCGGAAAAGAGGCTGGGGGTGCCGCCGCCGATGAAGATGCTGATGACCTGGCGGCCCCAGATGAGGGGCAGGGCGGCGTCCAGATCGGCTTCGAGCGCCTGGAGGTAACGCCCGATGAGGGCGGGATCAAGGGCCGACGCCGGCGTTTGTGCCCGAGGGCTGGCGTGGGAGTTGAAGTCGCAATAGGGGCATTTGCGCACGCACCAGGGCAGGTGGATGTAGAGCGCCAGCGGCGGCAGCTCATGCAGTTGCAAGATGCCGGGGCGCAGGTAATGCTGGATGTCGGCGGGGCGCTGGCCGGATGCCGCCGACTCGGCGCCAACGATGCTGGGAAGGGGCATGCGGCAGTTTTGGTGTTTATTTTTTACAAATCAAAAGGAAAATAAACATGCCTGTTTCGGCATGATGGGTATAAAGCGAATTTTCCTTTGATAGGATACGTTAAAAATCGAGCAGGCTTAGCCCGACGGAGAAAACGGTGCGGCGGTTGTTGTAGTCGATCAGGCTGTCGCCATAGCCGTGGAACAGGCCGGTGACCAGGCGCAGGTTGCTTTTGCCGCCCGCGAAGCCTTGGCCCAGGGCGTGGCTCCATTCGAGTCTGGCCGAGCCGCGGGCTTTGTCGCGCATGGCGTGGCGCAGCGTCAGTTGCAGGCTGTTGCGGCTGTTGAGATCCCAGAGGCTGATGAGTTCGGCGCGGCCGATGGTGTCGCTGATCCCGGGGTTGTCGTCTTTGATGTTTTTCTCGCGCTGGCGCTTCCAGAAGCGCGCTTGCACCGTCCAGTGGGGGGTGAGGTCGGCGCCGAGCATGGCGTAGTAGCGGTTCCAACTGCGCGAGAGGGGGATGCTTTGGCCGTTGGATTGGTGGTTGATGCCCAGGCCCGCATAGCGCAGGCGCACGCCGCCGGGCAGCGACCATTCGAGCGGATAGACGTAGATCAGCTCTGGTTCGTGGTCGGTGTTGCGAAAGGGGCGCGAGAGATCGCCGTTGAAGGCTTGCCAGCTTGCGCCCAGGGTGTAGCCAAACCAGAGCGAGTCGCGCTTGCTGGGGTGGCCAAAGGTGAGCAGGCCGCTGGCGAGCTTGGTGCGCACCGACAGTTGCAGGCGCAGTTCGTGGCGCTGGTAGTCGCGCCACTCGGCCAGGCCGTGCGAGGGGCTGAGGGGCTGGCGGTTGATGCGGTTGCTCCAGGCTGCGCCGATGGTCAGGGGGCGGTAGCCGCGAAAGCGGAAGTTGCCGCAATCGGTATCGGTGTTCAGCTCCCAAAAGCGCGAGGTGCGGTCGAAGGCGGGATTGCGGCAGCCGTCGTTGCTGGCAATGATGAGCTGGGCGGGCGAGGGGGCGCTGCTGTCTGCCCCGGCGGCGGTGTGGGGGGCGATTGGGGTGTTTTCGGCGCTATCGGCATGAAGGGGCGCGCCTTGCGGGTTAGGGCTGGCCTGCGCGGTGGCTGTGGCAGCCACGGGCGCAGCGGGGGCCGATTCGGGCCGCTGGCCGCTGGCCCAGCGGTCGTAACAGGCCAGGCGCTGGGTGTCGTCCGGCAGGGCGGCGCAGGCTTGCCAGCCCGCAGCGCCGGGGAGGGCGGGCGTTGGGTTGCTGGTTGGGGCGGCGGCCAGCGCGGGCAGGGTGAACAGGCCCAGGCTGAGCGCGAAAGGCAGCGCGAGGGAGCGGTGCAGACGAGGCGAGGCGGGTTGTGCGGTCGGTTTTTTTTTCAAGTCAAAAGGTGTTTTCATTTTTGAAATTTGAAGACTGGGCGGCGCGCGTGCAGGCGGCTATGCATTCAGGGCGCGGGCGTTGCTGCGGCTGTATTGGCGCAGTGTTCGCATGTGCCATACAGCGTCAATTCATGGGCTTTGAGCACGAAGCCCTGGGGCAGCAGGGCGGCGAAGGTTTCGTGGCAGCCGCCGACGTCGAACACCTTGCCGCAGTTTTCACAGCAGAAATGGTGGTGGTGCTCATGGCCTTTGCAGGAAAGTTCGTAGTACAGCCTGTCGCCTGGCAGGGGAACGAGGCTGAGTTCTCCGGCCTCCACCATGGTTTTGATGTTGCGATAGACGGTGGCAATGCCCAGGCGGGGGACGATTTTCTGGGCCGCTTGCAGTATTTCCGGCGGGGAGAGCGGGCGCCCTTCGGCGGTCATGGCGGCGCGGATGGCGGCGCGCTGGCGGGTGGAACGCTCTCTTGGGCGCGCTTCGGGGCTGGCTGGGTGCGCCATAGGGTCGCAGGAGTGCGGTGGGCAGGTGTGAGGGGCGGGTTTCATGCAAGCGGGTGGGGGAAATCGGTTGCAGTCGGGGGCGATGGGGTTGGGTTAGGGCGGTCAGGGGCGCTCAGGGGCAGTCTGGGCGCGCCGGCGGCGCTTCAGAGTGGAGCATCTGGCGTTTGGTCGGCGATGTCGTTCAACTCATCGGCCATGGCTTCGTAAACGCTTTTGCGGATGGCAAATTCCAGCTCTTTGCGGATGGTGGGCAGCAGGGCGCGCGTTTGGCTCTCGACGACGGTGGCAATGACTTCACCGATGCGCGCAGCCATGAGGCTGTCAACGCGCTGGACGACGCGATGCACCAATTGCTCCTCGAAATCGGGCGGAAAAAGCGCGCGGATGTGGGCGGTGGCGTAAGCGGCTGGGGCCACGGCGCTCTGGGGCTGGGCCGTTGGGGGCGCAGTGTTGGCCTTGCTCGGGGAGGGCGAGGGGGGGGCTTGATCGGCATGGCTGATCCAGTCGCCCAGATCCAGCTTGTCCCAATCCATAGCAAGGGGCGCTGGTTGTACGGGGGCTGATTGTGCGGGAGCTGGCGGCGGTATGGGCTCATCGGTCACCACCGCATTGAGGGTGGGGATGCAGGGCGGCTGCGGGGCTTCTGGCTGCTCGGGGACGTCGGGGCGGCGCAGCAAGCGGCCGATTTGCGGCGCTTGCAGGGCGTCGGGGGCGGATGCGAAAGAGGGCGCGTCGGCTGGCTCTTTGCCCATGCCTTCGACCACTTCCGTCAGCGTGGGCACAAAGCGCACGGCGGGCGCGGCGGCCTGGCCATCTGCGCGCTTGCTGGATTCATCCATGGGGGGTGGCCTCCAAATCATGCCCGTGCAAGGCATAGCCGCGCTGCTGGTAATAGCGCCAGCGCGCGCGTGCGCGCTGGCGGTCGGCCTCGTCGTGGCGCAGCACGAGTTCATAGACGTGTTCGAAACGGCTGAAGGCGGGCTGCACTTCGTCCCACAGGGTGAGCAAAGTGTTGGGGTGCTCGGGCGGTTCGGCTTCCATATTCGCGCACAGCCAGATAGGCGATGGCGCCTGGGGGAGCTGGGCGTTGGCGGGCGCTGGCAGCCAGTTGTGGGCGACAAAGTCGCTGGCATTCATGTGCCAGAGCATGTCGTCAAGCGTTTGCAATGTGGGGTCAGGCGCTGTCAGCAAGATGGGGCGCGCTTGCATCAAGGCTTTGCGCGCCAGGCGGCAGGCGAAGGAGAGCTTGTCAGGTACGTTGAAGTAGAAATGCACGTCCGTCATAAGGGGGCGATTATCGGTCAGCGCGGCTGCATTGGCGTCCTGGACGGCTTTGCGGTGTTGCGGGCAAAAAAAGGGAAAATGCGGGGTTTTGTGACCAGGTTCTTCCATGTTTGCTGCACGCCGCCTTCGGGCTTTGCTTGATCCGTTCACGCTGATTTTGATTGGCGTGGTGTTGCTCGCCACGCTTTTGCCGGCGCAAGGCCGCGCGGAGGAGGGCTTTCGCTGGCTGACGCACGCTGCCATCGCCTTGCTGTTTTTCATGCACGGGGCCAAATTGTCGCGCCAGCAGGTGATCGCGGGGATGACGCATTGGCGGCTGCATTTGGTGATTTTCGCGTGCACGTTTGTGCTGTTTCCGCTGCTGGGCCTGTTGCTCAAGCCGCTGGCCGAGCCGCTGGTGGGGCCGTCGCTGTACATGGGCATTTTGTATATGTGCGCGCTGCCAGCGACCGTGCAATCGGCCATTGCGTTCACCTCGCTGGCGCGCGGCAATATCCCTGCGGCCATTTGCAGTGCGGCGGCTTCGAGTTTGATCGGGATTTTTCTCACCCCGCTGCTGGTGCTGTGGCTGCTGGGCGCGGGCGGCGATCAGGTCGCTGGCGGGGGCACGCTGGAGGCGATTCGCAAAATCGTGGTGCAATTGCTGATCCCCTTCGTGGCGGGGCAAATCGCCCGGCGCTGGATTGGCGCCTGGGTCACGCGCAACCGCAGTTGGCTGAAGAATGTGGATCAGACTTCCATCGTGCTGGTCGTCTATACCGCCTTCAGCCAGGCCGTCAACCAGGGCCTGTGGACGCAGGTGCCAGCCGTCAATCTGGTGGCGTTGCTGGTGCTGTGCTGCGTCATGCTGGCCATCGTGCTGGCGCTGGTGTGGTTTGTTGCCAGGGCGCTGGGCTTTGACCTGGCCGACCGCATCACCATTTTGTTTGGCGGATCGAAAAAAAGCCTGGCAACGGGCGTGCCCATGGCCCAGGTTTTGTTCTCGGCCAGCTCGATGGGAGCGATGTTGCTGCCCATCATGATCTTTCACCAAATCCAGCTCATGGTCTGCGCCGTGCTGGCGCAGCGTTTTTCGCAGCGGCCGGAAGATGAATGATCCGGATTGGATATTCCATATCAAAAAGAAAATAAATCGCCCCGTTTTGGCTTGATGGGCAATGATGGGGTTTTCTTTTGATGGATAATCCTGCGGCCTGGGTTTTGCAATTCAAAGGATTGAAAAATGGCGTGTTATGGCTTGATGGGCATAATGTGTCATTTCCTTTGATTGATAAAATTAGGTTCGCCTGCCTACCCGCCCCACAGCATCATCGCATTGTGCGCAGCCATCGCCAGCACCGAAGGCAGCGCCGCCAGCAGCACCATGCGCTGCACCCAGGCCCGCTGCTGCGCCGCTTGCAGCGGGCACAGCCGCACCGCCATCTCCACCTTGGCAGGCGAAGCCATCAACAGCAAAGCCGCGCTGACGTTGTGCGTGGCCATGAACGGCAGCAACGGCGCGCCGATTTGCAACGCCATGCGCGCCTGGGTATCGGCCAGCATGGCATTGGCGCCAGTGTTCGAGCCTGTGACAAAACCGCCCAAAGCGCCCACAAACGGCGCGAGCAGCGCATAACCCCCGCCCAGCGATGCCAGCGCTTGCGCCAGCCGCGCCGCCATGCCCGAGAGCGACAGCACCAGCCCCAGCGCGATATACAGCACAGCCACCAGGGCCACATTGCCCCAGCCCTGCACCGCGCGGGCCAGCCGCGCCCGCGCGGTTTGCCGCCAGCCATGCCCGCCTGTGCGCCACAGCACAAAACCAATGGCCATCCACAGCCACCAGGCGGGCGAAGCCAGCACCGCGCCTGCGCCGCCACGCCAGCCCCCAACATGCAAGCCATAGCGGGCCAGCAGCAAGCCGCCCAGCACAATGGCATACGCTTGCAAAGCCGGTTTGGCCAAAGGCGGCAAGGCCGGCCAGGCCCCGGGGCGCAAGGCCAGGTGAAAGCCCATCACCGCCAACGCGCCCAAAGCCCCCGCAGGCGGCGTGCCCGCCAGGCTATTGGCCAGCAGCACCGCCAGCCATAAAACCTGGGCCGAAACGCTGGCCAGGCCCAGCGCCTGCCAGCGTTGCCCAGGCCCGCTCGCCAGCCAGGCCGCCACCCAGCCCGCCACCATGAAAGGGGGCAAACTCAACCAGGCCGAGGACACGCCCAAGGCATCCACCGGCACCCCCGCCATCCGCGCCGCAATCAAAGTGCCCGGCCCCATCGATCCCCAAGGCACGGTGCACAAGCCCAGCAACCCCACCAGCGCCGCCCGTGCGGGCGACAGCCCGAAATGCAACAGCAGCGGAATGCCCACCGTCACCCCAATGCCAAAGCCGGTGACCGATTCGGCAAACGGCGTGGCCCCGTGCACCACCAGCAACACCGCCGCCACGCCCGAGCCTGCGCGCTGGCGCAACCAATCCGCCAAGGCTGCCTGCGCCCCGCTGGCCTGCAACAAGTGGCTTAAAGCCAGCCCGCCGCCGATGATGCAAGCCACCTCCAGCACGACGGGCAGCCAGTGCAGTGCGGCGGCTTGGAGCACTGGCGCATCAGGCAAGGCATAGGCCCCCATCCAGCCGCCCCATGCCGCCAGGCCCAGCGCCAATGCCAAGCCCATCCAGGCCGCGCGCAGCGATGAAATCCCCAGGAACAAGCCCCCAAGCACCACCAGCACGGGTAACAATGCCGCCCAAGCCATCATGATGAATCCCCTGAATTCCCTGATTTGCAAATTTTATTGCGAATAGAGGAATTTAAGGGCCGAATAAACCCTTATGCGCACTCCATCCGACGATCTTCCCCGCCGCGACGCAGCCTTTGGCGCGGCCGTGCGCGCGCGGCGCGCCCAGATGGGCATTACTTTGGAACAACTGGCACAGGCCACGGGCATTTCCCGCAGCGCGCTCTCGCGCATTGAGCGCGATGAACTGGGCACCAGCCTGAATTACGGCCTGGCGATTGCCCAGGCCTTGGGTTGTGATCTGGCGGAACTGGTCGTGCAGGAGACGGCGCGCATCACCCGCGCTGCCGATGTCGCTCGCTACACCGATCCAGCCTCAGGCGTGCAGCGCCTGGCCCTCGCACGCCCCGCACCGGGCATGGAATGGGTGGTCTACACCCTGCCGCCCGGCGCGCAAAGCAGCCACTTCGCCCCCCATCCCAGCGGCACGCGGGAGGTTTTTCACATCATTGCGGGGCAAGTGCGAATCCACATGGCGGAGGAATCCTTCACCCTCGGCGCTGGCGATACGGCCACGTTGCGCGCCGACGTGCCCCACGGCTTTCGCAATATCGGCGACGAGCAAGCCCACATCATGCTGCTGATCTCAACGCAGCGAAATGCTTGAAGTTTTCGTCGGTGGGGGCTTTCGCCTGTCTTCGAGTGTCTTGCATGAGGAAGGCAGGCAAGAAAAAAAGCCTAAGCAGCTTGACTGCTTAGGCTTTTGATCTGGCGGAGACGGAGGGATTCGAACCCTCGATGCAGCTCATCACCGCATACTCCCTTAGCAGGGGAGCACCTTCGGCCTCTCGGTCACGTCTCCGTTGCAAGCCCGCCATTATGCATGAATTTGCAGCGGTTCTTTCGAAAACGGGCTTATTTTTCGTCGTTGCGTTTGGGCACTTCGATGTGCGATTGGCCGTCCAGCCCAAAGGCGGTGTGCAGGCTGCGCACGGCCAGTTCCACGTACTTCTCGTCAATCACCACGGAGGTTTTGATTTCGGAGGTGGAGATCATCTGGATGTTGATGCCCTCTTTGCTGAGGGTATGGAACATGGTGCTGGCAACGCCTGCATGGCTTTTCATGCCGATACCCACGATGCTGACCTTGCTGATTTGGGTGTTGCTGCTGAGGCTGGCGCCTTCGCCGAGTTTGGGCAAGACGGTTTCGTTGATGACCTTCACCACGCGGTCGTAATCGGCGCGGCTGACGGTGAAGCTGAAGTCGGTTTTGCCTTCTTTGCTCAGGTTCTGGATGATGACGTCCACATCGATATTGGCGTCGGCCACGGGGCCCAGGATGGTGTAGGCAATGCCGGGGGTGTCGGGCACGCCCAGCACGGAAATCTTGGCCTCGTCGCGCGTGAAGGCGATGCCTGAAACGACTGCTTTTTCCATTTTTTCGTCTTCCTCGAAAGTGATGAGTGTGCCTGAGCGCGCTTCTTCGGCCAGGTCGATATCCCAGGGGGTGAAGCTGGAGAGCACGCGCAAGGGGACGCGGTATTTGCCAGCAAACTCGACGGAGCGGATTTGCAAGACTTTGGAGCCCAGGCTGGCGAGTTCGAGCATTTCCTCAAAGCTGATGGTTTTCAGGCGCTGGGCGTTGGGGACTACGCGCGGGTCAGTGGTGTAAACGCCGTCCACATCGGTGTAGATCAGGCATTCATCGGCCTGGATGGCCGCAGCGATGGCTACGGCGGAGGTATCCGAGCCGCCACGCCCAAGCGTGGTGATATGGCCTTGTTCATCAATGCCTTGAAAGCCGGTGACGATGACGACGCGGCCTGCGGCCAGTTCCTGGTGAATGCGCTGGCCATCGATGGATTCAATGCGCGCCTTCATGTAGGAGCTGTCGGTGCGCACGGGCACTTGCCAGCCGGTAAGGCTGATGGCGGGCTGCCCTTCGGCTTGCAAGGCAATGGCCAGCAGGGCCGAGGAGGCTTGTTCGCCGGTGGCGGCCAGCGCGTCCAGCTCGCGGCGCGTGGCGGTGCTGCGCTCGGCAGGTTCGAGTTCGGCAGCCAGAGCGAGCAGGCGGTTGGTCTCGCCGCTCATGGCACTGGGAACTACCACGACCTGGTGGCCGGCCCGGACCCATTTGGCTACACGCTTGGCGACGTTGCGAATGCGCTCGGTGGTGCCCATGGAGGTGCCACCGTATTTATGGACGATCAATGCCATGTTTCAGGTTTTAAGGAGTGAGGGCGTTGGCTCAACGCAAAAGCTGCGCATTCTACGGTGTGTTGCATGGGGTAATCCCGCAATGCAGCGGCGGCCTTGAACAGGCCGCTTACACCCGGCGCACGCGCGGCAAGGGCGGGTGCTGCTGGAAGTACTGCACGATGCCGGCGGTAATGGCGTCGGCCAAGCGGGCCTGGTGGGCGGCGGAGGCCAGCAGGCGCTCTTCTTCGGGGTTGCTGATAAAGCCGGTTTCCACCAGCACGCTGGGGGTGTCGGGGTTGCGCAGTACGGCGAAGTTGGCCTGCTCGACCTTGCTGCCGCGCACGCGGGTGACGTGGCCCAACTGGGCGCGCATGTATTGGCCGAGCATCAGGCTGTCGCGGATTTGGGCGGAGGTGCTCATGTCCGCCAAGGTGTTGTGCACGTGGCGGTCGGCCGTGCGGATGTTGAGGCCGCCGATGGAGTCGGCGCGGTTTTCCTGCTCTGCGAGAAAGCCCGCCATGGTGCTGGTGGCGCCTCGGCGGCTGAGGGCGTAAACGCTGGCGCCGCGGGCGTTGGGGTTGAGGGCGGCATCGGCGTGGATGCTGACGAACAAATCGGATTGCACGCGCCGCGCCCGCTCTACCCGCGAGGCCAGGGGAACGAAAAAATCCCGGTCGCGCGTCATGAAGGCTTGCAGCGGTACGCCGCCCACACGGGTGCGGTTGATGCGTTCGCGCACCTGCAAAGCAATGGCCAGCACCACGTTTTTCTCATACACACGTGCCGGGCCGATGGCGCCGGGGTCTTCGCCGCCGTGGCCGGGATCCAGCGCAACGATGTAGATGCGGTCGGTTTGGCGGCGCGTGGCGCGCGGGCTGACCCGGGGCGTCATGGGCGGGGCAGGCGGCTCGGGGCGCGGCGGCGGGCTGGGCGGCACGACAGGCGCTGGCTTGGGCGGTTGCACCGGGCGCGCTGGGGGCTGTTGGGGTGGTGGTGGCAGCGGCGGGGCAGGCGTTGTGCCGTTGTGCCGGTTGATCCAGTCGCCCAGCGGGTCAGCGCCGCTGCTGGTGGGGGGCGCCACAGGAGGTGTTGCAGGAGGCGCTACGGTGGGTGGTGCTTCGGGAACCGATGCCTCCATGCCAGGCGCCTGGGCGATGGTTTGCAGCCGCTCCTCAATCAGCTTGGCCATGGGATCGACGGCGTGAAGCGGATACAAATCAAACACCAGCCGGTGCCGATAAGGCGCCACGGGTTTGAGGGTGAAAACCTCCGGGCGTACGGGCTGCTTCAAGTCAATGACCATGCGCACCACCGTGGGCGAGTGCTGCCCGATGCGGATGCCTGCGATGTTGGGGTCTTCGGATTGCACCTTGGTGGCGATGTTGCGCAGCTCCTGCCCCATGCGCATGTTCTGGAAATCGACGTACAGGCGCGGCGGTTGGTCGGCGGCGAAATCGTGTTTGGCCTGGAGCTTTTCGTCCGATTCGATGGTGACGCGCGAATACTCTGGTGCGGGCCAGATGCGCACGGCCACAATGCCGTCTTTGCCGCCGTTTTTGCTTCCGTTTTTCTTGGTGCCCTTTTGCGGCTCAGGCAGCGGCTCCATCCGCGGCGAATGCTTTTGCGCCTGCGCCAGATGCTGCACTCCCAGCAGGCACAGCAGTGTGCCAGCGCGCAAAAGCCCCCGGCGGTCGATTGCGCTGGCGGGGGTTGCGGCTTTTGGGGGGGAATCGGTTGGGGCGGCGGGCGGCAAGATCGGCTTCATGGGGCGCATTTCAGCACATTTTCAAGCAGTTCCCGGCCTGTGCTCGTGTATGTTCTCAACTGCACCTGACGGGCTTCGCCGTTGCCGCTGTCGTCGTCGTCGCTGCCGTCGTCGCCAGCGGGGATGTGCCACTCCAATGCCAAATCGGGCTGGCCCAGCGCGGGGCCAGCTTTTTGCGGCCACTCAATCAGCCGCAGGCCGCTGCTTTGTGCGGTTTCTTGCAAGCCCGAAGCCAGCCATTCTTCTTCGGACTCCAGACGGTACAGGTCAAAGTGGAAGATTTCCCCCGGCCAATCGGGCAGGGCATAAGGCTCCAGCAGTGCATAGGTGGGGCTTTTGATGCGCCCCTGCACGCCCAAGGCGCGCAGCAAGTGGCGCACCCAGGTGGTTTTGCCAGCGCCCAGCGTGCCGTAAAGGTCGATGCGCACCTGGGCCAGCAAGGCCGGGAATTGGGCGAAGCGGCGGGCCAGATCGGCGCTGGCCAGTTCATCGGGCAGCGACAGGGTGTGTTCACAAATAGCTGGGGAGGGGGGCATGGCAATTCGATGGCGCAGCCTGATAGCAGGGCGCGCAAGGATGGTGGAGAGCAGCGCAGGGCAATGAGGGGCGCGGTGCCTGTACCGTGCAACACGCCTGCCTACAATGGCCGGCGCATGACAAAGCACGAGCAAACAAGCCGCCGCCTCGGCGAGGAGGGCCGCAGCCAGCGCAGTGAGAGCGGGCCGCTGCCCGCCTCGCCGCCCAGCTTGGCTGGGGCGCCGCTGGTGGCGCAAATACGCCTGTGGGCGCGGGAGCTGGGATTTTCCCAGATCGGCGTGGCGGGCGTGGACTTGCGCGATGCCGAAGCGGGCTTGCTGGCGTGGCTGGCGCAGGGCTTTCATGGCGAGATGGATTACATGGCCCGCCACGGCCTCAAGCGCGCGCGCCCGGCCGAGCTGGTGCCGGGGACGGTCAGCATCGTCACCGCGCGCATGGATTACCTGCCCCGCGATACCCCGCCCAACTGGGCCGGGCGCGAACGCGCGCGCCTGACGCAGCCGGGCGAAGCCATCGTCTCCGTCTATGCCCGTGGGCGCGATTACCACAAAGTGTTGCGTGCGCGTTTGCAAAAGCTGGCCGAGCGCATTCAGGCGCAGATCGGGCCGCTGGGGCACCGCGTGTTCACCGACTCGGCGCCGGTGCTCGAAGCCGAGCTGGCCAAGCGCAGCGGCCTGGGCTGGCGCGGCAAGCACAGCCTGCTGCTCTCGCGCGATGCGGGGTCGATGTTTTTTCTCGGGGAGATTTTTCTGGATGTGGCGCTGCCGCCCACGCCGCCTGTGACGGGCCATTGCGGCACCTGCCACGCCTGCATGGCGGCCTGCCCCACGGATGCCATCGTTGCACCCGGCCACGTGGATGCGCGGCGTTGCATCTCCTATCTGACCATCGAGCACCCCGGCCCCATTGCGGAACATTTGCGCCCGCTGATCGGCCAACGCCTGTATGGCTGTGACGATTGCCAAACCGCCTGCCCCTGGAACAAGTTTGCCCAGCCCGCCACGCTGGCGGACTTTGACGCCCGGCCTGCGCTGACGCAGAGCGGGTTGCTCGATTTTTTGCGCTGGAGCGAGCAGGAGTTCCTCCAGCGCACCGAAGGCGGCCCCATTCGCCGCATTGGCTACGAGCGCTGGCAACGCAACCTGGCCGTGGTCAGCGGCAATGCGCTGCGCAGCGCAGAGCTGCTGCCCGCGTTGGCGCGGCAAGTGCGCCAGGCGCTGACCCAGTGGCAAGCGGATGCGGCCACTTCAGCACTGGTGCAAGAGCACATCGCCTGGGCGCTGGCGGCGCCTGATCGCCCAAGCGGAGAAGGGCGAGCGACAGGCGTTTCGGGGTAGATGATACATGCATTTTACAAATCAATAAGAAATAAAATCACCCTTCTATGGCATGTTGCATATAAAGTCAATTTTCTTTTGATTGGTATATTGAATTTCCGGACTTGAGGCTGGCGCCGCGCACTTCAATGCGCACGCGGTCGATTACGCGCTGGCCGCTGGCGCTGCGCAGTTCGATGGTGTGGCGTCCTGGCGCGGGCGGCCAGTACCAGTGGCGATGGCCTGGCTGCAAGCCGCTGACGCGCTGGCCGTTAAGCCACCAACTGGGGGCGGGGTGGTTGCTGGCAATGCGCAGCATCTGGTTGGCGGGGGGAATGTCGGGGTCGAGGGCGAGGATGGTGCCGTCGGCAGGCTCCAGGATGCGCGCGTCGGGCCGGGCCGGAGTTGGATCGCGCCCCCCAGCGCCAGTGCCGGAGGGCGCAGCCAGTGCGGGCGCCGGGGCGCGGCGCAGGGTGATTTGGGCTTGCTCGGTGCCGGGCAAAAACCATTCATCGCGTTCGGCTTCCAGCAAGGGGGCGGGGGCGGCGCTGGGGCGGTCGTTCTCGCTGGCGCCCCCGCCGGTGTTTTCAGCCAGGTAGCGCACGCGCAGGCGCACCAGATCTGGCGGAGGAGCGGGGCGCTTGCCGGGGCGCAGGCGGTGGGCGAAGGCGGCGATGCTGGCCCAGACGGGGGCTGCGCCCGCAATGCCGCTGACGTTGTGCATGGGCGAGCCGTCGGCGTTGCCGACCCACACGCCAATGGTGAAGTGCGGCGTGTAGCCGATGGCCCAGTTGTCGCGCATGTCCTGGCTGGTGCCGGTTTTGACGGCGCTCCAAAAGCGCGTGGCCAGGGCGCTGTCGGTGCCGAAGGTGAGCAGCCGTGCGTGCCGGTCGGAGAGGATGTCGCCGACGATGTAGGCCACGGGCGCATCGAGCACGCGGTGGCCGTCGGGCGATGTGGTGGGTGATGCAACGGGCAGGGCGGCGTTGGCCGCTTGCATTGTTGCGGGCAGAGTTGCGGGCGGGGGCTGCACCTGGGTGCGGATGGGGCTGTGCAGGCCGCCGTTGGCCAGGGTGCGGTAGGCGTTGGTCAGTTGCAGCAGATTGGCGTCCACGCCGCCCAGGGCCAGGGCATAGCCGTAATAGCCTGCTGGTTCGGGCAGGTTCAATTCCAGCGCGCGCAGCAGTTGGGCAAAGGATTCGGGCGAAACCATGCGCAGCGCACGCACGGCGGGGATGTTGAGCGAGCTGCCCAGGGCCTGGCGCACGGAAACCCAGCCTTTGTAGCTTTGGTCGTAATTCTCGGGCGCGTACAGGCCGAAGGCGGTGGGGATGCGCGTGGGCGAATCCTCCAGCAGCGAGGCGGCAGTGAGGCGTTTTTGCGCAATGGCCTGGGCGTAGAGAAAGGGTTTGAGGGTGGAGCCGGGTTGGCGCAGGCCGAGCACGGCGTCCACCTCGGGCGAGCGGCTCAGGCCCGAGGTTCCGACCCAGGCCAGCACTTCGCCGCTGGCGTTGTCGAGCACGAGCGCGGCGCCGTCGTGCACGTTGTGCCGGGCCAGGGCTTGTACCTGCTGTTGCAGCGCCTGGGCGGCGTGGCGTTGCAGGCGGCTGTCGAGGCTGCTGGGGATTTCGCGCACTGCACGCACTTCGCGCGCGCGGGCGGCGTTGGCTGGTGCGGTGTGATTGTGGGGGGCAGCCGGCTCGGCAGGCTGGGCGGGTTGCGGCTGTACGGCCCCACGCATGGCGTAGCGGGCGAAGTGCGGGGCGTCGCCGCTGGCGGCGCGCTGGGCGGGGCGGCTGAGCGCGGCTTCGGTGTAAAGCCGCAGGGCACGGCAATCTTGCCCCCAGGGCGATTGGGCCTGGGCGAGGATGAGGCAGGCGCGCTCGGCCACCCGGGCTGCAGGGGCATTGGGTGCGCGCAGCAGGGCGGCGGTGAGGGCGGCTTCGCGCGCATCCAGCCCATTGGGGGCTTTGCCGAAGGTGTTGCGCGCCAGGCTGTCGATACCGATCAGCTCGCCGCGAAAGGGGGCGAGGTTGACGTAGGCCTCCAGGATTTCGGCCTTGCTCCAGTGCGCCTCCAAATCGCGCGCGCTCCAGAGCTGACGCCATTTTTGCCGCCAGGTGCGCCCGCCTGTGCGGGCGCGCAGCTCGGCGTTGAGCAGGCCCGCCAGTTGCATGGTGATGGTGGAGGCGCCACGGGTGCGCTCGTTCCACAAGTTGCCCCAGGCGGCGGAGCCGACGGCGGCCCAATCCACACCGCTGTGTTCGTAAAAGCGTTTGTCCTCGGTGAGCAAGATGGCGTGCAGCAGGGCAGGGGAGATGTCCTCCAGGGCAGTCCAGTCGCCGCGCCGGGCCTGGAAATCGGTGCGTACGCGCTGGATGCGCTGGCCCTGGCGATCGAGCAGCCAGGTCTCTGAGCCGTGAAAGTCTGCGCGCACCTGGGCAAAGCCGGGCAGGGTGGGTGCGCAAGAGGCGCTTGGGGCGCTGCCCAGTACAGCGGCCACCAGCGCCCCGGCAAGCAGGGCATGCGAGCGGGCGAGCGCCTGGGCCTTTGGCATCAAATCACCAATTCATCCAGCATGGGCGCTTGGCCATGCCGGCTTTTGACGGGGCGTTTGAAAAGCACGATGAAGGCGTTGCCCGCCTGAATGCCGCGCGCGGTGTCCAGCTCCAGGCGCTGGTAGCCAATGGTGGCGCCGTGGCGCTCGCACAGCTCGCGGCAGAGAAACAGGCCCAGCCCCGAGGAGCGGCTTTCGGAGGAGAAAAACGGCTCAAAGAGGTGCTGCTCAACGCTTTTTTCCAGCGGTGCGCCATCGCTCCAGACGGTCAGTCGCGCCTGGCCATTGGCGCTTTGCTCGGTGAGTACCTGCAACGAGTCGTCGTGCGGCCCCATGTAGCGCAAGGCGTTGTCCAGCAAGTTGACGAGGATGCGGCGCAGATGGTCGCGATCGAACGCGACGATGGCCTTGGGCGCGCCCAACTGCATTTGCACCAACCGCACGGCTGGTTCTTGCGCTTGCCAGTCGCGCACGCATGCGCTGCTCCATTCGTCCAGCGCCAAGGCCTCGTGGCGGGCATCGTCATCGGTCTGGCGCTGCACGCGGGTCACGTCGAGGATGTCCTCGGCAATGCGGCGCAGGCGTTCGGCGTTTTGGCGGATCATCTCCGTCAGGCGCTGGGTGGCGGCGTCTTGCGAATCTTCCGCCAGCAGGGTATTGGCTTGAATGATGGCAGTGAGCGGGTTGCGGATTTCGTGCGCCACGGCAGCCGACATGCGGCCCATGGAGGCGAGTTTCTCCGTGCGCACTTGCGCTTCGGCCTTGCGCAAATCATGCAGGAAGACCACGCAGTGCACGTGGTGGTCGTCCAGGCGGCGGCGCGATTGGAGGGCTTGCGTGATCCAGGAGCGCGCATGCACGCCCACGGGGCTGCAACCGGGCTTGAGCAAAGTGAGATCGGCCACTTGCGGGGTGCCGCGGCGGATGGTGACTTTGGCCATGGCCACCAGGGGGTGCCAGGCCGGATCCTGCTGCAAATCCAGCGGCAGCGGGACATTGGCGGGCAGACCCAGAATCTCCAGGGCGGCGGGGTTGGCAGAGTGCACGACCATGTTGGCGTCCACGACGAGCACGCCATCCTCCAAATGCGAGATGACCAGGGCGTTGACCTGGCTTTGCAGCAAGGCGGCTTCGCGGCTTTTGCGGTTTTCCTGCTCTTCGCCCAGCAGGCGCGAAGCCATTTCGTGTACCAGCAGCCCCAGGACCAGAAAACCCATGCCGCTGAGCAGCGATTGCAAAACTTCGGGTGGGCGGATTTCGCTGGTGGCAGGCGAGAGCGTGACCCAGGCCAGTGCAGCGATCACGCCCAGCACGGTGCCGATGAGCACGGTGAAATTGCCCAAAGCCGCCGCCATCAGCACCGGCAGGCCAAATAGCGGGATCAAGCTGAAGCCGCTGGTGTGCCAGTGCAGCAGCAGCGTGCACACGCCAATATCCACGGTCAGCGTGAGCACCCAGTGCAAGGCGGGCTTGCGCTGTGGCTGCTGGCGCCCCCACAGCCAGCGGATGAGGGCTGTTTGCAGCATGTAGCCCAGCGCCAGCCACAGCACGCGTGAGGGCACTGCGCCTGTGAGCAGCCGCTCGGTGCCGAGCAAAAACAGCAGCGCCGCGGCCAGCATGAGCCGGCCCATGAGAAAGCCCCGCCAGAGGCGCTGAAACGGCCCCGGCGCGGCTTCAATGGAGCGCGAAAGGCCCCATGCAGTACGCCAGAAACTCATGGTGCGTCAGGCGGGTGTGCGCCGTGGCGATGCGTGTGGCAAAGGTGGCCTGTAGGGCTGCGGATGGCCAGCCGCGCATCCATCAACACGCCGCACACCTCACAAGGCACCATGTCAATCGGTTGCGGGGCAGCCTCGGGACGGGGGGCGGAGGACGCCATGCGGGCGGCGCGGCGTTGCGACCAGCGCCAGACGAGCGCGCCAACGACCAGGGCAAGAATGAGCCACTTGCTCATGCCAATATCACCTCCATGACAAAACGCGAGCCGACGTAGGCCAGCAGCAGCAAAATCGCCCCCGCATTGAGAATGCGCACGGCCTTTTTGCCGCGCAGTCCCATGCGCCAGCGCGCCAGCAACAAAGCGGCAAAAGTCATCCACGCCAGCGCCGAGAACACCTCTTTGTGCCGCCAGGCCCAAACTTGGCCATAGAGCGTATCGCGAAACAACAGCCCGGCAATGAGCGTTGCGGTGAGCAAAACAAAGCCTGCCTGCGCGAAACGGAAAGTCAGCCGCTCCAAAGCCAGCAGGGGCAAATCATCACCAGCATCCAGCGCGCAGGCGCTGCGCATGCGCTTTTCTGCGCGCCGCATCAGCCAGCCGTGGAATACGGCGGCAGCAAACAAGCCGTAGGAGGAAATGCCCAGCGCCATGTGCGTAGCCATCCAAAGGCTATGGCGATCGGGCAGGGGGGGGCCGGGGTAGAGCGCGCCCAGCAAGGCCGAGGCGGCCGCTACAGCCAGCAGCCAGCGTTGTGGCGGCAAGCGCGGCAGCACCTGGTATTCGATGGCGTAAACGGTGAAAGCCAGCCAGCCGGTGATGGAAAGCGCCGGGCCGAAGCCAAACGTGGGCACGGCCAAAAGCAGGCCGCAAGCAATGCTCGCAAGGTGCAAACACCACGCCGCCAGCAGCAGCAGGCGCGGCGGATGGCCTTGATGGGCGCGGGGCCACACCATCGCTGCACCATAGGCCAGCGCAGCCAGCGCCGCCCAGGGCAGCAGCCAGGCACCGGGGCCAAGGGGAGCGGCAGGGCTGAGCATGGTGGTGTTCTCGCAGGCGGGAAGGGCGCTTCAAGGGCGCTGGCGCAGGCGCTCAAGCACACGCCGGTCGATCTCCAGGCGTTCCTGCTCGCTCATTTGTTCATAAGCCTGCTCACTGACGCCCAGTTGCTGGCGCTGCTCACGCACCAGCGTTTGAAACGTGTGGTTGGACCACAGGCTGGCGCCCATCACGCCCGTGAGCAAGGCCAGCAGCAACAAGGCTTTGGGCCGCCCTATGCCGTGCACCGCCAGACTGGCGACGTAGAGCAGATAAATGCTCCAACTGGCGTTCACTATCAGGCTGAGATCGGGCAGGGGCGTGAGCAAGGCGGTAAAGGGCACGATCGCCATGGTCGCGGCCACGCAGCGAAAGGCCGTGGCGTAGTTCTGTTGAGAACCCAGCAGCTTCCACAGCAGCATCAAAATCAAGGCAACGAATAAGGCCCCTCCGCAAACCAGCCCCGGCACGATCAACAAACTGCCCAATGCGGGGATCTGCCCCGTCATGGGCCAGGAAATCAGGGCAAAGATGATGGCGCCCGCCAGGCTCAGTACGGCGGTGAACACCATGGGTTCAACAAGCGGCCCGCCCCGGGGCATGGTGCGGAAATATTCCGCCGGACGCACGATGACGTACAGCGCCAGCCGGGCAATGCGTTGAAGGTCGAAGGGAGAGTGAGACGGTGGCTGCATAGGAGGGCGCATTGTGCCAGTGCTGGGGGCGGCTGGCGGGGGGGAAGAACCTGTTCTCGAAATCCTCGCGCCGCGTTCATTCTTGGGGACAGGCTTGCGAGACAAGCGGGCGCAAGCCGCCTGTTTCAGGCCCCGTCCCAGGCGCGCACAAAAGCTTCGGGCGCCACACGGCGCAGCGGGGAGGATGGGGGCTGCGCTGCCGTGCCGAAATTGAGTATGCCGACCATCCGGTCTTGCGCCTCAAAGCCCATCACGCTGCGCAGCAGCGCATCCAGCGGCGCGGGCGCGGTGGACCAAAACCCTTGAAAGCCCAGGCAATGCGCGGCGTTGAGCATATTCATTACCGCTGCGCCGCAGGAGAGAAATTGCTCGAATTCCGGCACCTTGGGATGTTCGGCCACGCGGATCGCCAGCACCATCACCACCGGCGCGGTTGTCAATTTGCGTGCGAACTTGCTGCGCATCTCTTGCACCTCGGGCGACTGCGCATCGGGGTGCGCCATCACCCGCTCCAGCAACACTTCGCGCTGCGCGCCGCGCACATATTGAAAGCGCCACGGATACAAGCCAGCGTGATCGGGCGCACAAGCGCCCAGCGCGAAAATCTGTGCCAGCGCCGCATCGTCCGGCCCCGGCTCTTGCAACGGCCAGCGCGAGCGGCGCGTGGTCAGGTATTGCAGCGCCTGCTGGCGCATCGGCTCATCAGGCCATGCGGCCGGTGCGGCTGTATCGGTGGCAGCTTGAGTCAATGAAACCCCCTTTGAAAAAAAATGGCTGAAGCTGTGCTGCACAAACCGCAGCGCACCCGCTCCAGGCAAAAAGCGCGCGGAAAAAGCGCAAAAGCGCCGGATTATCAATGCAAAAGCCCGGAAAATTGGCTGTCGATCCCGCCCCTTTCAACCGGCGCACAGCCGCCTTTGCGGCCCTCGTTGTGCAGCGATTGCGATGCCCGACCGAGGGCTTGTTGAGATTCAGTATTGCGGCGTTGTTTTCGGTCAAAACTGTGCATCTGCGGCGTTGAAAACGCTTGCAAGCTGTTCACGCCTTGTGTGCGTTTTCGCCTTGCATCTGCGGCTTTTGTCTCGAAAAACCGCTTCGCAAACCCAATCTCAACAATCCCTAGTGTGAATGCCATGCCTGTTGTTCTCCCCACGATTGCCGCTGCTTTGCGCGAGGCTGCCCAGCGGGGCCTGGAGCGCATCGACGCGCAACTGCTTTTGCTGCACGCGCTTGGCCAGGCCCAGCGCAGCCGCGCCTGGCTTATTGCCCACGATGAGCAAACCCTCACTCCTGCGCAGCAAACCGCCTTCGCCCACCTGCTGGCGCAGCGCCAGCGGGGCGTTCCTGTGGCTTATTTGACGGGGCGCAAAGGCTTTTTCGGCCTGGAGCTGGCCATTACCCCCGACGTGCTCGATCCCCGCCCCGATACGGAAACCCTGGTGGAGTGGGCGCTGCAAACATTGGCCCCGCGCACCAACCCGAGCGTGTGGGACTTGGGTACAGGCAGCGGCGCCATCGCCCTGGCCATCAAAAGCCAGCGCCCCGATGCCCGGGTTTGGGCCAGCGACCAAAGCGCCAGCGCCCTGGCCGTGGCCCGCCAAAACGGCCAGGCTTTGGGGCTGCAAGTGCATTGGCTGCAAGGCAGTTGGTTCGATGCAGCGGCGGATGACGGGCAATCATCCGTGCAGTCCTCCGTACAGTCCCCGCCCTTGCCCGGCGCAGGCCAATGGGATGTGCTGGTTTCCAACCCGCCCTATATCGCCGCAGCGGATCCCCATCTGCCCGCTCTGGCGCATGAGCCCCGGCAAGCCCTGGTCAGCGGCGCCGATGGTTTGGCCGATATCCGGGCAATCGCCCGGGCGGCCCCCACTTGGCTGACCCCGGGGGGATGGTTGCTGCTGGAACACGGCTGGGATCAGGCCAGCGCCGTAGCGGCCATCCTGGCCCAGGCGGGCCTGCGCCACATCAGCCACCGCTGCGACTTGGCCGGGCATGCGCGCTGCACGGGCGGGATGCGGGAGTGAGCGCAGCAACAGTTCAGGAGTTGCTCGCGGGCTGCTCGCTCCATGTCCATTGCTGTGCCTGGGGCAGGCGCTCCAGCGTTTGATCGGCGGTGGCGGCCAGGGCGGTTGCAGGGGCCAGGGTGGGGTCGATGTCGGCTAGGGGGCGCAGCACGAAGGCGCGTTGCTGCATGCGGGGGTGGGGCAGGGTGAGCTCCTTGCTGTGGCAGGTGAGGGCGGCGCCTGCCTGCTCGTAGCGCAGCAGGTCCAGATCCAGGGTGCGCGGGGCGTTGCGCCAGGGGCGTTGGCGGCCTGCGTCGAGTTCCAGCGCCAGCAGCGCGCGCAGCAGGGGCAGGGGCGCCAGGCGGGTGCGCAGGCGCACAACGGCGTTGATGAAGTCCGGCCCCTGGGCATCGACGGGGGCGCTGCGGTAGAGGGGGGAGGCGGCTTCCAGCCGGGTGTCGGGCAGGCGGGCCAGGGCGTGGGCGGCGTGCTCCAGGGTGGCGATGGCGTCGCCCAAGTTGCCGCCCAGGCCGATCCAGGCCAGGGCGTCGCTGGCAACGAGGTGGTGGTTGTTTTGAGGGGCTGAAGCGGTGGGTTTGGCAGCGATTTCATTCATTTTTATCATTCAATAGGCAAAAAAATATGCCTATTTCGGCATGGTGGTATTCAAATTGTTTTTATCTTGATATGAAAATAGCCGGATGGCGGGGGTTCCGCCATCCGGCTCGGCACGAGATCGTGGCCGGGGGCTTGAAAAGGCTTAAACCACGCCCTGGGCCAGCATGGCGTCGGCCACTTTGACGAAGCCGGCGATGTTGGCGCCGTCGATGTAGCTGACCTTGCCGTCGGCGCGGCGGCCGTACTCCAGGCAGGCCTTGTGGATGCTTTGCATGATGCCGAACAGGCGCTGGTCCACTTCCTGGCGCGTCCAGGCCAGGCGCATGGCGTTCTGGCTCATCTCCAGCCCGGAGGTGGCCACGCCGCCGGCGTTGCTGGCCTTGCCGGGCGCGAACAGCACGCCGGCGTTTTCAAAGGCTTTGGCCGCCTCGATGGTGCAAGGCATGTTGGCGCCTTCGGCCACGCAGACCACGCCGTTGGCAATCAGCGTCTTGGCGTCGTTCTCGTCCAGCTCGTTTTGCGTGGCGCAGGGCAGGGCGACTTCGGCCGGGATGTGCCAGGGGCGCTTGCCTTCGATGTACTCGGCGCCGACCTTGGCGGCGTAGTCCTTGACGCGGCCGTACTGCACGTTCTTGATGTCCATCAGGATGGCCAGCTTCTCGGGCGAGAAGCCCGCCGGGTCGTACACCGTGCCGTTGGAGTCCGAGCAGGTCACGACGGTGGCGCCCAGGGCCATGGCTTTTTCGATGGCGTATTGCGCCACGTTGCCCGAGCCGGAGACGGCCACCTTCATGCCCTGGAAGGAGTTGCGCGCCTCGTTGAGCATGGCCTCGGCAAAGTACACGGTGCCGTAGCCGGTGGCTTCGGGGCGGATCAGCGAGCCGCCCAGGTTCAGCGGCTTGCCGGTGAGCACGCAGTCAGCGCGGTTGGTGAGCTTTTTGATGTAGCCGGCGATGTAGCCGATCTCGCGCCCGCCCACGCCGATGTCGCCCGCGGGCACGTCGGTGTCGGCGCCGACGTGGCGGTACAGCTCGGCGGCAAAGGCCTGGCAAAAGCGCATGATTTCGCCATTGCTCTTGCCCTTGGGGTCGAAGTCCGAGCCGCCCTTGCCGCCGCCCATGGGCAGGGTGGTCAGCGCGTTCTTGAAGGTTTGCTCGAAGGCCAGGAATTTGAGCACCGAGAGGTTGACCGAGGGGTGAAAGCGCAGGCCGCCCTTGTAGGGGCCGATGGCCATGCTGTGCTGGATGCGGTAGCCGCGGTTGACTTGCACCTTGCCCGCGTCGTCCACCCAGCAGACGCGGAACATGATGATGCGCTCGGGCTCCGCCAGGCGCTCCAGCAGGTTGTGTTCGGCGTATTGCGGGTGCTTGCTGATGAAGGGCCACAGGCTCTCGAACACTTCGGTGGCCGCTTGCTGGAATTCGGGCTGACCGGGGTTGCGCTGGGCGATGTGCTCGAGAAATTGCTGGAGGGACAGATCAGACATGAACAATCCTTTACTGCTGATGGGTGAATGAAAAAAAGTGAAAGCGCGGCAAAAAAAAGCCCCTTCCCTAGGGATGGAGCTTTTCAGGTGCGGGTGTGCTGTGCTTGTACCGATGGCCCTTAGACGCGCTTGCGGTATTCGCCGGTGCGGGTGTCGATTTCGATGCGATCACCCTGGTTGACAAACAGTGGCACGGCCACTTCAAAGCCGGTGGCGATTTTGGAGGGCTTGAGCACTTTGCCCGAGGTGTCGCCCTTGACGCCAGGCTCGGTCCAGGTGATTTCGCGCTCGACGATGGTGGGCAGCTCCACGGAGATGGCCTTGCCGTCGTAGAACACGACTTCGGCGGTCATGCCGTCTTCCAGGTAGTTGAGGGCATCGCCCATGTTGGCGGCTTCGACTTCGTACTGGTTGAACTCGGTGTCCATCCACACGTACATCGGATCGGCGAAGTAGGAGTAGGTGCACTCTTTCTTCTCGAGGATGACGTTGTCGATCTTGTCGTCGGCCTTGAACACGACTTCAGTGCCCATGTTGGAGAGCAAGGCTTTGAGCTTCATGCGCACGGTGGCTGCGCCGCGGCCGCCACGGGCGTATTCGGTTTTGAGGACGATCATCGGATCCTTGCCGTGCATGATGACGTTGCCGGCGCGGATTTCTTGCGCGATTTTCATAAACAGAAATGTCTTGAGATCAAAGGAGCCTGCCTTGCGGGCAGAAGAAGGGGCAGTGTGGGGCGGCGGCGGGGCAAACGCCCAAGGCCGCTTGGCAAAACGCCCGGGGCGTGGATTCTATCGGCTTTTGTAGGCGTTTTCCCTTGGCTGGAGAGAGAAATTCAGTCGGCCACGGCTTGCGCGCAGAGCTGTGCGATGGCCAGGCAACTGGTCAGGCCGGGCGATTCGATGCCAAAGAGGTTGACCAGCCCGGCGATGCCGTGGACGGTGGCGTCCTGGATGATGAAATCCGGCGCGGCTTCGCCCGGGCCGCCGATGTTGGGGCGAATGCCCGCGTAGCCCGGTTGCAGGCGCTGCGCATCCAGCGCAGGCCAGTAGCTGCGGATGGCCTGGGCAAAGCGTTCGCGCTGGGCAGGGTCCACGTGCAAATCGCCGGCGTGCTCCACCCACTGCACATCGGGGCCGAAGCGGGCCTGGCCGCCCAGATCCAGCGTGAGATGGATGCCCAGCCCGCCGGTTTGCGGCACGGGATAAATCAGGCGCGAGAAGGGCGCGGGCCCGCTGAGGGTGAAGTATTGGCCCTTGACGAACCAGGCTGTGGGGATGTGCTGCGCGGCCAGCCCTTGCGTGCGCCCAGCCAGCGGGATGGCGCCGTGGCCTGCGGCGTTGACGACGATATCGGCCTCGATCACCGTGCCGTCCTCGGTGCGCAGGCGCTTGCGGCCGTCGGGGTGGGTGCAGTCGATGCTTTGCACGGGGGAGATGAAGGCGATCATGCCGCCAGCGTCCTCCAGGTCGCCGCGCAGGGCGAGCATGAGGGCGTGGCTGTCGATGATGCCGGTGCTGGGCGAGAGCAGCGCGCTTTCGCAATGCAGGGCTGGCTCCAGCGCCCGGGCCTGGGCCTGGGTCAGCGGCTGCAAATCGTCCACCCCGTTGGCCCAGGCGCGCTGGGCGATGGCTTCGAGCTGTTGCTGCTGCGCAGGCGTGGTGGCGACGATGAGCTTGCCCAGGCGCTGGCAGGCGATGTGGCGGGCGGCGCAGTATTCGTACAGCATTTCCTTGCCTTGCACGCACAGCGCGGCTTTGAGCGAGCCGGGCGGGTAGTAAATGCCGGCGTGGATGACTTCGCTGCTGCGAGAGCTGGTTTGCGTGCCAGCGGCGCGGGCCGTCTCCAGCACGATGACTTCATGGCCCGCTAGGGCCAGCGCCCGGCCCGTCGCCAGGCCGATGACGCCCGCGCCAATGACGAGAGCGGTTTTGTTTTGGGGTCGAAAGGTGTGCATTTTCGTTATTTTTACAAATCAAAAGAAACAAAATACTATTGTTTTGGCATGATTGTATTGAAATGAATTTTACATTGATTTGTAAATTGGCCGGGGTGCAAAGTGAGGGCGTCACAGGCCCTGGGTTCGCGTCAAAAGCAGCAAGGTCATATAGGCGAGGTAGGCGACGACGAAGCCCAGCCCTTCGGAGCGCGAGATCCGGCGCCCGCTGCGAAACACGGGCAGGCAGACCAGCGCCACGGCGGTGGCGACAGGCAAGTCGATCAGCAGCAGCTCGCGGCTGATGTCGATGGGCTGCGGCGCGGTCAGCATTACCGCGCCCAGGATGGCCAGGATGTTGTAAACGCTGCTGCCCAGCAGGTTGCCGATGGCGACGTCGCGGTCGCCGCGCAGCGTGGCGACCACGGTGGTGATGAGTTCGGGCGAGGATGTGCCCAGCGCCACGATGCTCAGGCCGATCACCGCGTCCGAGACGCCAAAAGCCTCGGCCAGGGCCGAGGCGCCGGCCACCAGCCAGTCGGCGCCCACGATGGTCAGGGCCATCGCCAGCGCCAGCAGCGCGGCATGGCGCATGAAGGACTGGCGGCGCTGCGCTTGGGGCGGCAGGGGCGAGCTGGCGAATTCGTTGATGAATTCCGCTGCCACCGCGCGGCGCTCGCGCCGGCTCGATTGCACGATCAGCGCGGTGTAAAAGCCCGCGGCCAGCGCCAGCAGCGCGCCTTCGGTGCGGGTGAGCGCGCCGTCGATGGACATGATGAGCAGCGCCAGCGCGGCGCCAATCATGGCGGGCACTTCCAACCGCAGGCTGTGCGGGCGGATGGGCAGGGGGGCAATGGCCGCGCTCAGGCCCAGCACCAGCAGCAGCACCATGATGTTGGCGCCCGCGACGTTGCCCACCGCCAGCGCGCCCTTGCCCTCGGTCGCGGCGGTGATGCCCACCGCCAGCTCGGGCAGGCTGGTGCCAATCGCCACCACCGTCAACCCGATGACGATGGGGCTGACGCGCAGCAAATTGGCGATGCGCGTGGCGCTTTTGAGCAGCAGCTCGGCACCCAGCACGACCAGGGCCAAGCCGCCCAGAAACACCCATGCGGGGGAAATGCTGCTCATGGCGCGCTCTTCGCAAAAGTGCGGGCGCGCCGCCGCCAGGCTTTTTCCAGCTCGACGGCGACAAAGACCAATGCCGCCAGCGCCAGGCACAGGGCCAGTTCCCCGGCGGACAGCGGCTGCGTCTTGAAAACCGGGTGCAGCCAGGGCACGTAAATCGTCGCCATTTGCAGGGCGAAGGTCAGGGCGACCGCGCCCAGCAGCGGCCGGTTGCTGCCCAGGCCCAGGCGCCACAGCGGCTCGGTTTCGGAGCGGATGGCCAGCACGTGCGCCATCTGGCCCAGGGTGAGCACGGTAAAGACCATGGTTTGCCAGTGCCCCTGGCCCGTGGCGATGGCCCAGTGCTGCAAGCCCAGGCACAGCACGGCCAGCAGCGCGCCCACCAGCAGCACGTGCCAGCCCATGCCGTGGGCGAACAGGCTTTCGCCGGGCGGGCGCGGCGGGCGGCGCATGACGCCGCGCTCGGCCGGTTCGGCCGCCAGCGCCAGGCCGGGCAGGCCGTCGGTGACCAGGTTGACCCACAGGATGTGGATGGGCAGCAGCGGCATGGGCAGGCCCAGCAGGGGCGCGGCCGAGAGCGTGAGCACCTCGGCCCAGTTGCCCGTCATGGCGTAGCGCACGAACTTGCGGATGTTGTCGTAGATGCGCCGCCCCTCGCGCACGGCGGCGACGATGGTGGAGAAGTTGTCGTCCAGCAGCACCAGGGCGGAAGCCTCGCGCGCCACGTCGGTGCCGCCCCGGCCCATCGCCACGCCGATGTCGGCGGCCTTGAGGGCGGGCGCGTCGTTGACGCCGTCGCCAGTCATGGCGACGAACTGGCCATGCGCTTGCAGGGCCTGCACGATGCGGATTTTTTGCGCCGGATCGACGCGGGCGTACACGCGCACGTCCTGCACGCGGGCCTGGAGCGCCGCGTCGTCCAGCGCGGCCAGCGCCGCGCCGGTGAGCACTTCGGTTTCCTCTGTGCCCACGATGCCCAGGCGGCGGGCGATGGCCAGCGCGGTGGCCGGGTGGTCGCCGGTAATCATCACCGGACGGATGCCGGCGCTGATGCAGTCGCGCACGGCGGCGGCGGCCTCCTCGCGCGGCGGGTCGATCAGGCCGATCAGGCCGAACAGCGCCAGCCCGCTTTCGATGGTCTCTGCATCCTGTGCGCTGTGCGGCGCGGGCGGCAGCGCGGGCCAGGCGCGGCAGGCCAGGGCCATCACGCGCAGGCCCTGCGCGGCCAGGCGCTCGGCCTCGGCCAGCACCGCGCGCGCGTCCAGCCCTTGCACGCCCTCGGGCGTCCATTGCCCGGTGCAACGCGGCAGCACGCTCTCGGGCGCGCCCTTGGTGTAGGCGGTGAAGCCGCCGTGGCCCTGATCGCTGTCGCGATGGAAGGTGGTCATGCGCTTGCGGTCGGCATCAAAAGGCAGCTCCAGCACGCGCGGTGCGGCCGCTTCCAGCGCAGGCTTGAACCAGCCCGCCTGCGCGGCCACGGCGGTCAGCGCGGTTTCGGTCGGGTCGCCCTGCCAGCCGCCGGGGGCGCTGGCCTGGCCGGGGTCGAGGGCGCTGGCGTCGTTGCACAACGCGGCGGCGCGCAGCAGGGCATGGTGCGCGGGCAGGGCGGCTGCGGCGTGGTCTGTGTCGTGGTTTTTGGCGTTGCCGGGGCGCCAGGCCTGGCCGCCGGCGAGCACCAATTCGGCATGCATGCGGTTTTGCGTCAGCGTGCCGGTCTTGTCCGAGCAAATCACGCTGACCGAACCCAGGGTTTCCACCGCGGGCAGGCGGCGGATCAGCGCGTTGAAGTCGGCCATGCGCCGCGCGCCCACGGCCAGCAGCACGGTGACGATGGCGGGCAGCGCCTCGGGGATGGCCGCGACCGCCAGGCTGATGGCCGTCAGCAGCATCAGCAGCGGCGGCTCGCCGCGCGCCAGCCCCAGGCCGAACAGGCCCAGGCAGATCAGCAGCACCAGCAGCGAAAGCTGGCGGGAAAAGCGCGCCAGCCGCCGTTGCAAGGGCGTGCGGCGATCGATGGCATCGCCCAGCAAACCCGCGACGCGGCCCAGCTCCGTCTGCATGCCCGTGGCCACCACCAGGCCCCGCGCACGGCCGTGGGTGACCAGCGTGCCCTTGAAGCCCAGGTTGACGCGGTCGCCCAGGGCCAGCGTTTCGCCATTGGCAGGCAGCGCGGCAACGCTTTTTTCAACGGTGACGGATTCACCCGTGAGCGTGGACTCGTCCACCTTCAGTTGCGCCACTTCCAGCAGGCGCAGATCGGCGGGAATCTGTCCGCCCGCCTCCAGCAGCACGATGTCGCCCGGCGCCAGCTCGCTGGCGGGCACCGTGCGCGGCTGGCCGTCGCGCAACACCTGGGCCTGCGCCGCCGCGAGCTGGCGCAGCGCGGCAATGGCCTGGTCGGCCCGGCGCGCCTGGGTGAAGCCAATCACCGCGTTGAGCAGCACGATGACGGCGATGACCAGCGCGTCCACCCACTCGCCCAGCGCGCCCGAAACCAGCGCAGCGGCCAGCAGCACCACAATCATGAAATCGCGGAACTGCGCCAGCAGCAGCGCGGGCCAGGAGCGCGCCTGCTGCGTGGCCAGGGCATTGGGGCCATGCGCGGCCAGGCGGCGCGCGGCCTCATCGGCGCTGAGGCCGCAGGCGGCATCACTGCGCTGGGCGCGCAGCGCCTCGTCTGCGTCCAGCAAATGCCAGTCGGGCGGGCAGGGCGGTGAAGGGGGTTGGCTTGCGTGCGGCATCTTGGCGGAAAAAGATGGTTGACCCGTGTGACATTGTGCCTTTGGAAGCACCCAGGAAAACCCTGATCGGCAGGCGGAGCGCTGGTCTGTGCGCCTACGTCCCCTTGCGTGGCCCAGGCGGCGCCGTACGTCCTCATACGGCAGCGTCAAGCCATCATGCGTCGCATGATGTTCATCTAGAATTAACGTTCACGTTACGTGAACATGTGGAATATGAACGATCAAGCCCTTCTTGAACAGACCTTGCAGGCTGCACAGGCGAGCGTGCCCCTGGAGCTGGCAAGCACGCACTGGGGCCTTGAACCCTGGTGCGATGCGGTGGTGCGCCTGCCTCTGGCAGACGGGCGCAGCGTGGCGTTTGCCGTGGAGGTCAGGCGCACGGTGGATCGCCTGGAAACGCTGTATGGCTTGCAGCAGCAGGCCCGCGGGCTGGTGCAGCCGCCTTTGCTGGTGGCGCCTTACCTTTCGCAAACGATGGCCCAGGCCTGCCGCGCGCTGGGCCTGAACTTCATTGATGCGGCAGGTAATGTTCACATCGACGTGCCGGGCTGTCTGGTGTTCGTCTCGGGCCAACGCCGCTCCAAGCAGGCGCAGGCGCTGCCACCCCACGGCGTTTGGGGCACGGCCAATGGTTTGCGCGTCGTGTTTGCCTTGCTGACGCAGCCGGGCTTGGTGCGCCAGACGCAGCGCGACATGGCGGCCCAGGCGGGCGTGGCGCTGGGTTCGGTGGGCAAGACACTGCGCGAGCTGCAACAAATGGGCCATCTCAGCGCGGGCGATGCCGTGCGCCGCCGCTTGCTGGCCAGGCCAGCGCTGGTACAGCAATGGGCACAGCATTACCACGTGGCGCTGCGGCACAAACTCCAGCCGCAGCGCTACGCGGTGGGGGCCGGTCGCCATTGGCAGGACATGACTTTGCAGCCAGGCCAGGCCGTCTGGGGAGCAGAGGTGGCAGCGCAGCGCATGGATGGCTATCTTCAGCCCGCCGAGGCGACGATTTACAGCTGGATGCCGCGCACGCCCTTTATCGTGCAGCAGCGTTTGCGCCCGGATACGGCGGGCGAGGTCGAGGTGTTGGATGCGTTCTGGCCCTTCAGCGCCCAGGGCGGCGATCCGCGGCTGGCCCCGGCTTTGCTCGTTTACGCCGATTTGCTGGCCAGCCGCGACGACCGAAACCGGGAGGCCGCCGCGCGCCTGTGGGAGCAGTTGTTGCATGCTGACGATCCGGCCTGAATCGCCCCTCTCCGACGAGCTGCTGGCAATCCTTGGGCAAGTGAGCGAGCAAGCCCAGGAGCTGGGCACGCCCTTCTTCGTGGGCGGTGCAACGGCGCGCGACATTCTGCTGACGCACGTGCTGGGGCAAAAAATCCGTCGCGCCACGCGCGATGTGGATCTGGGCCTGTATGTCAACGATTGGGCCGAATTCGAGGCGCTGAAAAACCGGCTTGTGGCATCGGGCCGCTTCACTCCAGCCCAGGGCAGCGCGCAGCGTTTGTGGCACAACAGCCGCTGGCCACTAGACTTGATACCGTTTGGCAAGGTGGCCAAGGGGCAATCCATTGCCTGGCCGCCCGAGCACGCGATCGTCATGAACGTCGCCGGTTTTGAGGAAGCCTGGCAATCGGCGCTCACTGTGCAGTTGTGCAAAGGGCTGGCGGTGCCAACTTGCTCATTGCCCGCTCTGGCGATCTTGAAGTTGCTGGCCTGGCGGGATCGGGCCAGCCAAACGAAGAAGGACGCCATGGATTTTTTGCTCATTGCCCAAGCCTACGGGCCGGCCCAGAACGAAGATCGCTTGTACGACACCGAAACGCAACTGCTGTTGGCCGCCCACGGGGACGTGGAGCTGGCCGGTGCACAACTGCTGGGGCGTGATGCCGCAGTGCTTTGCAAGGCAGAGACGGCCAGCGCAGTGCAGTCCATGCTGGATGATGGGGAGCTTTGCCAGCGCCTCATGGACCAATTGCTGCATGCTCAGGGCGGGCTGGATAGCGATGCGGTCGAGCAACGCATGGAAAATCTGCTCCAAGCCTTCAAACACGGCTTCACACAGGCACTTTGAGCCCCTTCTTGCAACCACCACACCACCATCACCACCATGAGCGCCACGCCCACCTTCACCATGCCCCCGCGCAACCAGGCCAAGATCGTCGCCACCCTTGGCCCGGCCACCAACGACAAAGCCGCCATCCGCGCAATTTGGGAGGCGGGCGCGGATGTTTTCCGGCTCAACTTCAGCCACGGCGCGCATGCCGACCACCAGCAGCGCCACGCCTGGATTCGTGAAATCGAGGCCGAAACCGGCCAGCCCATAGGCGTGTTGGTGGATTTGCAAGGCCCCAAGCTGCGCGTGGGCGCGTTTGAGGGCGATGCGGTGGAGCTGCACGCCGGGCAGGACTTCCGGCTCGATCTCGATACGGCGCGCCTGGGCGATGCCACGCGCGTGGCCATGCCGCATCCGGAAATTTTTGCCGCCCTGCACACGGGGGCCGAGCTGCTGCTCGACGACGGGCGGCTGCGCCTGCGCGTGCAGTGCTGCGGGGCGGACTTTGCCGATACCACCGTCGTCATCGGCGGGCGCTTGAGCAACCGCAAGGGCGTGAACGTGCCCGGCGTGCTGCTGCCCATTTCCGCCTTGACGGCAAAAGACCGCGCCGATCTGGCCTTTGCGCTGGATTTGGGGGTGGACTGGATTGCCCTCTCGTTCGTGCAGCGTGCGCAGGATATTCAGGAGCTGCGCCAACTCATCCAGGCCCATTTTGCGCAGCCGGCCCCACCAGCCCAGCAACCAGCCAGCCAGGCCGCCAGCCGCCCCGGCATCGTCGCCAAGCTGGAAAAACCCGCCGCCATCGCCGCGCTGGAAGCCATCGTGACCGAAACCGACGCCGTCATGGTCGCGCGCGGCGATCTGGGCGTGGAAATGCCTGCCGAGCAAGTGCCCTCCCTCCAGCGCCAAATCGTGCGCGCCTGCCGCCGCATGGGCAAGCCCGTCATCGTGGCCACGCAAATGCTCGAATCCATGGTCGCCTCGCCCGTGCCCACGCGGGCCGAAGCCTCCGACGTGGCCAGCGCCATCTACGAAGGGGCCGATGCCGTCATGCTCTCGGCCGAATCGGCCTCCGGGCGCTACCCCGTGCAGGCGGTGGAAATGATGCAGCGCATCATCGGCCAAAGCGAGGCCGACCCCACCTGGCGCGACGTCATGGACGTGGCCTACGTGCCGCCACAACCCACCGCCGCCGATGCCATCGGCCTGGCCATGCGGCACACCATCGCCTTGCTCCGGGCCGCGGCCACGGTAGCCTTCACCAGCTCCGGCTTTGCCGCCATCCGCGCCGCGCGCGAACGCCCCGCCGCGCCCATCATCGGCCTGACGCCGCATCTGGCCACCGCGCGTCGCCTGGCCCTGGTGTGGGGTGTGCACCCGGTGATCTCGCCCGAGCTGGCCGCCGATGTCAGCGTGGAGCTGATCTCCGACATGGCCAGGCAAGTCGCGCAGGAGCGCGGCTTTGCCCGCGAGGGCGATTACATCGTCATCTCCGCCGGCCTGCCCTTTGCCACACCGGGCACGACCAATTTGCTGCGCATTGCGCGCGTAGGGGGTGGGGCCAATGGGTTTTAGGGCCTGTTTTCAATAGTGTGTCCGCTGGCTCCTTGGCGCCTTGGCGGGCGCCCCCACCCAAGCCCTCTCCCGCAAGTGGGAGAGGGAGTAGCGTGGCGGGGCATAGGCGCCGGATGGGGATTTGCCTATAAATTTCAAATCAATAGGCAAACAAATCATCATATTTTTGGCATGCTGTTATTGAAATGTATTTTCCCATGAAATGAAAAGACCGCGATGGCGGCCTTGGGCTTCAGGGGGCGGCGGCGCGAGGGGGAGCTGCCCGGTAGTGGGGCGCTCAATGCCCTGGTGTGGCCTGGGTGGCGAACGTCACGCGGGCCAGGCCGGCGTTACGCGCGGCTTCCATGATGGAGACCACCGATTGGTGCGAGGCCAGGCCATCGGCGCTGATGACGACGATGGCTTGCGGCTTGGCGCGCGCGGCTTGTTGCAAGAGGCTGGTGAGCTGCGCGGGGCTGGCGGGGCCGACGACTGCGCCATCGACTGCGTAGTTGCCGCCCGTATCCAGCGAGACGACGATCTCTTGCGGCTTGTCGCGCATCGGCTCGGCGTTGGCCAAGGGCAGGTTCAACTGCAACTCGTTGTAGCGGCTGTAGGTGGTGGTGAGCATGAGAAAGATCAGGATCACCAGCAGGATGTCGATGAAGGGGATCAGGTTGATCTCCGGCTCGCCCGTGCCGTCCTGAAAGCGCGAACCGCGGAAATTCATGGCTGCAAACCCCGCAAGTGCTTGACGAAATCTTCGCTGGCCACTTCCAGCTCCAGGATGTAGCTATCGACGCGGCTGCGGAAGTAGCGCCAGAAAATCAGCGCCGGAATCGCCACAATCAGCCCGAACGCCGTGTTGTACAAGGCCACGGAAATGCCGTGCGCGAGCTGGCCCGGATCGCCCGTGACCACGCCGACGTCGATCGAACCTTGCGAGGCGAAGATGGCGATCATCCCCACCACGGTGCCCAGCAGGCCCAGCAGCGGCGCGGCGGTGGCGATGGTGGCCAGCGGTTGCAGGAATTTGTTCAGCCGGTTGGCCACCAGGCGGCCACGGTTCTGGATGGCGTGGCGCAGGTATTCCTCACTGGCTTGCGGGTTGGCCTGGAGGGCGCGCAAGCCCGCCGCCAGCAGCTCGCCCAGGGCGGAGTTTTGCTCCAGCTTGTCGATCACGTCAGCAGGGGGGATGTATTTGGAGGAGGCGGTTTTCGCCTCTTTCAGCAGGCCTTGCGGAACGATGGCGGCGCGTTTGAGGCTGTAAAAACGCTCGGCCACGATGGCCAGGGCGATAACGGAGCAAAAAATCAGCGGCCAGATGGGCCAGCCAGCGGCTTGGATGATGGAAAACAAGGGTGGCTCCCAAATACAAGAAAAAGGACAAGGGTCGATTATGGCTCTGCATCCAGGCGAAAACGACCACAAAAGCCGCTGCGCGTGGCTTGTGTGCAGCGTTCAAGCCTCCCGGCTGCGTTGGACGAAAAGCAGCAGTTGAGTGGCCAAATCGTCTTGCGCCAGCAGGGACGAGCGCGCGGCGCTCACGCAGGTTTGCCAGGGGCTGAGCGCCGCAGGGCTGGTGGGCGCAGGGCTGACGTGGGGGGCTTGGCTCATGCCATTGAGGGTGTGCATGGCGCGCTGCCAGTCGGGCGGGGCTTGCAGCCAGTCCAGAAAGGCGTCGAGCTTGGCGTGGTGGGCGTTGTCGTCTTGCGGGTAGATGTGCCAGAGCAACGGCTTGCCCGCCCAGAGCGCACGCACCAGCGAGTCTTCGCCGCGCACGATGTTGAGATCGCAGGCCCACAGCAGCTCGTCGTAGGCGGGCTGGGGCATGAAATCCAGCCAGTGCACATGCAATTGCCCCTGCTGCCAGGGGGCGCTGGCGCTCGGCTCGGGCCAGCCCAATTGCGCCCAGCATTGGCGCAAATAGGTTTGCGAGCGGCCAGCGGCGGCCAGCAGGTGCACAACCGGGGGAGGATGGGCCGCAGTCGAGGCCGGGAAAGCCCATTGGTGCAGCCAATCGCGCAGGCAGGCCGGCTCGTAGGCGAACAGGCTGATCCACAAGGTCTGCGCAGGCGAGGGTGGCACGGCGGGCAGCCATTGGCGGCGCCACACGGCCTGGTCAAAGCGCACTTGCCGATCGGCCAGGTCTTGCTCGCGCAGCAGGCCGCCCGTTTGCGCGGTGAAGCCGGGGTAGAAAAAGGTTTTGCTGCGCCCTTGCGCCGCGCCGTGCATGACAGGCGAGGGCAGGCGGTGCATGCGCTGCACGTAGTCCTCGGCGCTGAGGTATTCCAGATTCAGCCAAACGGGCCAGGGCGACGCGCCCGCAGGGCGGCACTGCTGGGCCAGCGCCTGGAGGTAGGGTTGGGGGATGTCGCAGCCAAAGGCTTCGATCAGCACATCGGGCAGTGGATTGGGCAGTGTGCCCGGCAGAGCATCGGGCCGTGCCTGGGGCAGCAGCGCCGGGGCGATGGGCTGGGCATGGTCGGGGCGCCAGGGCAGGATGGTCAGGCCCTGGTGTTGGATGGGGCGTTCGGTGGCGGACGGTTGGGTGATGGCTGGTTCCGTGGCGGGCAGGCCGCCAAGCCAGTGCAGCGGGGCGGGGTCGTCGATCCACAGGCGCACGCTGTGCCCCCGCGCGGCCAGCTCGCACGCCAGCCGCCAGCACACGCCCGCATCGCCGTAGTTGTCGATCACCTGGCAAAAAATGTCCCAACGCATGCCATGCTCCAATTTTATATTTCAAAGTAAAATTGATTTGATTACTGATTTGCCTAAAAATGGTATTTTTATTTCCTTTTGATTTAAATTTATGAGTGATCTGTCCTTGCAGCCGCAAAGCGGCCTGCAAACAGCGATGCGGCCAGATGGCGGGCCACGGGCAGCGGCTCTGCATGCAGGCTGGCGGCGAGGATTTCCGCGCACAAGCACGCCAGCGTCAGGCCACGCGAACCCAGGCCCGTGGCCAGCAACGCGTTGCCCGTTCGCACTTGGGCCAGCCAAGGGCCGTACACAGGGAAGCGATCAGGCACGGTGCAGCGCACAGCGCCCCAGCGTTGCACGGGCGTGCCGCCGTCAAACAAGCGCGCCGCCAGCGCAGGCCCGGCCGCTGGCAGCAAAGCCGCGATGCGCTCGCGGTTGTGCCGCAAGGCATCGGCCTGGGCTTGCGGCGTGGGCGCTTGCAGCGGGTCTTCACGCTCGAACGTGCCGCCGCTCAGCCACAACCGCCCTTGGCCCGACGGCGCGGGGATGGCGATCAGGCTGCCTTTGCCATTGACCGGCCAGGCGGGCCAATCGGGCCAAGAGGGCTGCGACCCTTCTGGCGGCGATCTTTCTGGCGAGCTGGAAGGGGGAATCAGCCCCCAGGCCACCTGCCCGCGCACGGCGTTCAGCGGGGGGACAAGGCTTTCGTGCAGCTCGGCGTGCGCCAGAGGCTGGGGCGCTTGCGGCGTTTGGGATGCCTGGGGCGGCTGCGCGGCTTCTGCCTGCACCGAACGCGCCAGCGCCAGGCTGCCATAGCCGCCTGCCAGGACGAGGCAATCGGCTTGGGCCAGCGGCTGTGGAGGGGCGTTTGGCGCTGCGCTCATTGCCCCTGTCGCGGGGGATGGCGTCGCGTCTGGCTCGGCGGCATGGCCCAGCACTTGCCAGCGCAGCATGCTTTCATGCTCGCCGTGGGGCGTGCTGGCAGTGCCCTTGTCCGCGTTCTGCGCTTGCGGGCGCGTTGGTTCCAGCGCCGCAATGGCGCTGACGCAGCAGCCCGTACGCAGGCTGATGCGCGGGTGCGCCAGCAGCGCCTGCACCAGCGCCGCCGGGCGCAGCCAGCCAGCCTGGGTGTGCATCAAGACTGGATGCGCACTGGCGGCAGCCTCCGCTGCATCCATGCCCGAATCCATGCCCGCATTCAGGCGCTCGGCTTGCGTTGCCAGCCGCGTGGCGGTGCTGGGAATGCGGGGCGTGGGCGAAGCGGGATCGGGAGCGAGCGCAGCAGCTTCTTCTGGCCGGTGGCTGGCTTGTTCCAACACCATCGCAGCACATGCAGGCGCAGCAGCGGGGGCAGGCGGCAAACCGCTGCGTTTGCCAATGCGGTGCTCCAGTACGCCGGAGGGTTGCCAATCCACCCCCTGTTGCAACAGGCGGGCGGCGGTGCGTTGCATGCAGCGCACGCCCGCGCGTGTCAGTCTGGACAGCGGTGCGTCGTCGGGCGAAACGTGCGGGGCGAACAAGCCCACGGGCAGGGCCGAAGCGCCTTGTGCAGGGCCGCTGGCTTGCTCCAGCACGGTGACGCTCCATCCCCGCTCGGCCATGGCCCGCGCCACGCTGGCCCCGGCGATGCCCGCACCGATGACGGCGCAATGGCGCTGCGGCTGCTGGCGCAAGGCCTCGGGCAAGGGGGCGATGGTCGCCGACACACCAGTAGCGCCAGCGCGCCGCTCCCTGGGCTGCCAGGCAGGCGCATAGCGCGCGCGCAGATTGTGTTTTTTCGGCGGCGTGCCCGGCACGCGCTCTACTTCAAAGCCGCATTGCCGCAGCGCGTCCTGCACGCTGCGAGCCACGCACCAACTGGCCAGCCGCGTATGCCCGGCCACGCAGCAGCGCGCCAGGGCTTTGAATATGTCCACACTCCACATCTGTGGGTTGCGGCTGGGGCTGAAGCCATCGAGGAACACGCTGTCGGCCTGCCAACTTTCCTGCCGCAGGCTGTCGCGGGCGTCGCCAATGGCCAGGGTGAGGTGCACGCGGTTGTCGTCAAAGCTCAGGCGGTGCACGCCCGTGTGCATATCGGTGTATTGGGTGGCCAGTTGCTGCGCCAGCGGTTCCAGCTCCGGATAACGCTGGCGGGCCGCTTCCAGCAGGGCCTGGGCGCTGACGGGATAGGCCTCGGTAGAGATGAAATGCAAGCGCGCGCAGCGCTGCGGGTCGTCGCGCCAGGCTTGCCAGGTGGCCAGAAAGTTCAGCCCCAGGCCAAAGCCCGTCTCCAGCACGCGCCATTGCGGGCGTTGCGCCCAGGCCGCTGGCAGGCCGCAGCCGTGCAAAAAGCTGCCCCGCGCCTGCGCCAGGCCTCCGTCGTGGTGGCTGTGGTAACGCTCGTCAAAACGGGGGGAGTAAGGGCTGCCATCGTCCAGCCAGGTCAGCCCGGGGGCGGCTGGTGCGTCTGGCCGGGGCGCTGCATCGCCTGGCTTCATGGCGTGTGCGGCGTTGGCGCTTACGCCGTGGGCGGCACGTAACCTTGGGCGACATCCGCGCCATCGCCGAAGAAATGCTGTTCCATCTGGCGCGCCAGGTACTGCCGGGCGCGGGCATCGGCAAGGTTCAGGCGGTTCTCGTTGACCAGCATGGTTTGGTGGCGAATCCAATCGCCCCAGGCTTTTTTGCTGACGTTCTCGAAAATGCGCTTGCCCAGCTCGCCGGGATAAGGGGGGAAATCCAAGCCTTCGGCCTCTGTGCCGAGCTTGATGCATTGAACCATGCGGGCCATATCGTGAACTCCTGAAAAAACGGCCAGAAACTGGCCGTTGGGTGGCATGCGCTCGCGCGATCAGCGGGGATGGCGCGGCGATGGGGGCGGTGTGCGCACGCTGCCCATCAGGGGAGCCGCGCGCGGCAAAGGCGCGACTGTAGCAAGAAAAGCCCGCCCGCCAGCGCCTTGGCTTGCCCTGCCCATGCCCGGGCAGTCGCTATCATTCGCGGCTTGCCGCCCGGGGCCTGGTCTGCTCGCGTGGCATGCCATACACCCTATAACCACACAGGAGCCAACATGCCCATGACCTTTTCCATCTATCCGACCGACACTCCCACCTCCGCCGCCGAGCGCCAAGCCATTTTGGACAAAGGAGGATTTGGCACCGCCTTTACCGACCACATGGTCACCATCGAGTGGACAGAGGGCCAGGGCTGGCATAACGCCCAGGTGCGCAAACGCGAACCGTTCCGGATCGACCCCGCCGCAGCCGTGCTGCATTACGCGCAAGAGATTTTCGAGGGCATGAAAGCCTACCGTGGAGAGGGCGACACCATCACCTTGTTCCGCCCCGATCAAAACGCCAAGCGCTTTAACGCCTCCGCCCAGCGCATGGCCATGCCCACGCTGCCCGAGGAGGTGTTCGTCGAAGCCGTGCAGGCCCTGGTGCGCACCGACCGCGACTGGATTCCCGGCGGCAACGGCAGCCTGTACCTGCGCCCCTTCATGTTTGCTGACGAGCCTTTCCTGGGCGTGCGCCCGGCGCACCACTTCACCTTCTGCGTCATCGCCTCGCCCGTGGGGGACTACTTCAAAAGCGGCCCCAAGCCCGTCAAGGTCTGGGTCTCGCGCGAGTACACCCGCGCCGCCGAAGGCGGCACCGGCGCGGCCAAGTGCGGCGGCAACTACGCCGCCAGCCTGGTGGCGCAGGCCCAGGCTTATGAAAACGGCTGCGAGCAAGTGGTCTTTCTCGACGCCGCCGAGCACCAATGGATCGAGGAGCTGGGCGGCATGAACATCTTTTTCGTCAAGGACGATGGCAACCTGCTGACCACGCCGCTGGGCACCATCTTGCCGGGCATCACGCGCGCCTCGCTCATCGAGCTGGCCCGCAGCAAGGGCCTGACGGTGGAGGAGCGCAAATACTCCTTTGACGAATGGCGCGCCGATGTAGCCAGCGGCAAGGTCAAGGAAGTCTTTGCCTGCGGCACGGCCGCCGTGGTGGCCTCCATCGGTGAGGTGAAGTTCGAGGGCGGCTCCTTCCAGATCGGCCAGGGCGAGAGCGGCCCTGTCACCAACGCGCTGCGCGAAGAACTCACCGCCTTGCAACGCGGCAAGATTGCCGACACACGCGGCTGGGTGCGCGTGGTTTCTTAGAACCTGTTCACGATTTTTTGAGGATAAGCGCCAGGAAAGCGAGGTGAATGAACTGCAAGCTGGTATTGAGCAGGCGTTCGCAGTTCTTCCACAGCCTTCTGTTCTTGTCCAACCAGGCAAAGCTGCGCTCA
>JAUMYU010000086.1 GCA_030528485.1 Comamonadaceae bacterium | reverse complement strand
GATCGAATGCCGCCCCGGCCCCGTCCGCTGCCAGCGGAATGCGCGCGGCGCGCAGGTAGGGGTGGCGGCCTTGGCGGCTCAGGCGCTGGCAGTCCTCGGGCGTTTCATCGCCGTGAAATTGCAGCCAGGCGTGCGGCAGCAGGCCCAGGGCGGCATCGACTTCGGCCTGGCTGGCGTTGACGAACAGCAGCACGGGCGTGACAAAGGGCGGCAGGGCGCGCGCCAGCGCGGCGGCGCGCTCGGGCGTGACGTGGCGCGGGCTTTGGGGGTAGAGCACGAAGCCCACGGCATCGGCCCCGGCGGCCACGGCGGCGGCCACGTCCTGCTCGCGCGTGAGGCCGCAGAACTTGACGCGCGTGCGCGGCGCGCTGGTGGGTGAAGACATACAGCAAAGGCTTTCTATGAATGCAGGCGCAGCACTGTACTGGCTCGCCTGCGCTCGGCGCGGAAAAATCTGCATGGATAATCCCTCGGGATGGGCCGCTCCCCCGCTGCGCGGGTGGCGGCTGTTGTTTTGTTTCCGTTCCCTGGACTTTTGTCTCCCAACCTTGCAAAGGAAGAAACCATGTCCCTGAAATTCATGCGCCCAAGCGCCCAATGGCTGGCCCCCACGCTGCTGGCGGCTGCGGCGGCCCTCACCGTCGCACCCGCTGCGGCGCAAACCACTTACAAAATGGCCTATGCCCTGAGCCAGCAGTCGCACTACGGCGCTGCGGGCAACGCCTTTGCCAAGACACTGGAAGAAGGCAGCCAAGGCAAGCACAAGGTGCAGCAGTTCCCCAACAGCGCCCTGGGCGGCGAGCGTGAAGTGATCGAGGGCCTGCAATTGGGCACCATCGACATGGCCGTGCTCTCCACTGGCGCGACCATGAACTTCGTGCCCAATGCGGCGGTGTTCGACATTCCATTCCTGCTGCGCGACCTGGATCACGCGCGCAAGGTGCTCGATGGCGAGATCGGCCAGAAAATGCTGGCCGAGTTCAACAAGCGCGGCCTGGTGGCCCTGGCCTGGGGCGAGCAAGGCTTTCGCCACCTGACCAACAACGTGCGCCCCGTGGCCACGCCTGCGGACGCCAAGGGCCTGAAAGTGCGCACGACGGAAAACCAGTTGCACATCGCCGCCTTCCGCGCCATCGGCATCCTGCCCACGCCCATGGCCTGGCCTGAAGTGATCACCGCCTTGCAGCAAGGCACGATCGACGGGCAGGAAAACCCGCTGTCGGTCATCACCTCGGCCAAGCTCTCGCAGGTGCAAAAACACCTCTCGCTCACCGGCCACGTGTACGCGCCTGCCGTCATCATCGTCTCGCCGATGGTGTATGAAAAACTCTCCAAGGAGGATCAGGCCCTGTTCCGGCAAGCCGCGCAAAACGCCGGTCAGGCCATGCGCGATTTCGTTTCCAACATCGAGAAAACCGGCGTGGATCAGCTCAAGAGCGAGGGCATGACCGTCACCGAAGTCGATCGCGCTGCGTTTGAAAAGGCCGTGCAGCCCGCTTATGCGGAGTACAACAAACGCTTTGATCCCAAGCTGATCGAGCAAATCCGCAACACGAAATAAACCCGCCACCGCCCGGCACACAACAGGGCGGCCCTGCCGCCCTTCCCTGCCCTGCCCTTTTCACTGCACTGCCGCGCCCGCGGCATCCATGCCCGCCCATCATGTCCCCTCGCACCCTCGATCGCGCCTTGTTCGCGCTTGTCTCCCTCCTGGCCCAGGGCCTGTTGTGGCTGGCGGTGGCCACGGGGTTTTTCCAGGTGATTGCGCGTTTTGTGCTGCATTCGCCGCTGGATTGGAGCGAGGTGCTCACGCGCGCGACCATCATCTGGTCGGTCATGCTGGGCGTGGCGCTGGCGTTTCGCCAAGGGCACATGATTGCGGTGGAGTTTCTGCGCTCGCGCCTGCGCGGCCCCGCCCGCCGCGCGCTGGAGCATCTCATCCACGCCATTTGCCTGGGGTTTCTGGTGTTTCTCATCTGGGTCGGCGCGCAAATGACCTACCGCGTGCGCTTCCAAAGCCTGGCGGGGCTGGAGGTGTCCATCTCCTGGGTGTATCTGGCTATCCCCGTGGGCGCGGCCCTGGCCGCCGTGGGCCTGTTGCTGCGCTGGGCCATGCCCGCCAGCCCTGCTGCGGAAGCGGCCGAAACGGTTTGATTTTTACAAATCAAAAGGAAAACAAATCAACCTGTTTTGGTATGATGGTAAATAATACGGTTTTACTTTGATATGTAATCCAAACCAGGGCGGACAGTGAAGCCGCGGCTGTCGCGGTTGGAGGGCGCTGATCTTCCTAATTCTTTCTCAATCACGAGCAAAAAAACAAAATGCCATGGCTTGATGGACAGGCCATGGCATTTTTCATGGTTTGAAAATCTATGGAATTCGCCTTGGCGCGGATCAGAACACCCCTTGCCAGGACAAGGTCAGGCTGCGGCCTGGCGCGGGCGTTTCCCGCCCCGGCAAGCCTGCCGCCAGGTGCTCGTGGTAACGCTTGTCGCCCACGTTCTTGATGCCCAGGCGCAAGGTGTGCTGCTTGCGGGGGCGCCAGGACGCGCCCACATCCAGCAGGCCATAGCCTGCCGTGGGGTTTTCCGTGCCGCGCGCAAACACGGTGGCAACGCGGTTTTGGCGCTTGACCAGCAAGGCCGTGGCATCCAGCGACAGGCTGGGGCTGATCCGCCCTTCCCAGCCGAGGCTGAGGCTGTCGGCTGGCACGTTGAACAGCGGTTCGTTCAAATCGTTATTGGCGCCGCGCACGTGCGAGTAAGCGGCCTGGAGCCAATGCCCGCCGCCCAGGCGCCAGCGCACGCTGGCATCCAGACCATGCAGCGTGGCGTGGCCCAGATTGACGGTTTGCTTGCAAGCCATCGCCTGCGGCTGGCCGCAAGCGCGCACGGCTGCGGGGCCGCTGAGTTGCACGCCGGTGATGTAGTCGCTGATGCGGTTGCGCCACAAGGCCACGGCATAGCCGACATCCTCGGTATCACCCTTCATGCCCAGCTCGAATTGCAAGGCTTTTTCAGGCGCGATGTGCGGGCTGCCCGCCCAGTAAAAACCATCCTGGCGCGGGCCGCTTTGGTAGCGCTCACGCAAGTCCGGCGCGCGGAAACCGCGCGACACGCTGGCATAGGGACGCAGCAACGGGGTGATTTCGTACAAGGCCCCCAGGCTGCCGGAGACGGCGCTGTCGCTGCGGTTGATGCCGGAGGTGATGCGGCCATTGTTCATCGCCGCCGCCGAGCCGCGCACGCTGTCGTAGCGCAAGCCCGCGAGCACCTTCAGCGCGCCAAACTGCATATCGTCCTGCGCATACAGGCCGATTGCGCGCAGTTGGCCATCGTGGAAGGGCTTGTTCGATTGCAGCGCAAACGTCGGCGGCATGGCGCTGCGGCTGTCGGGATCGGCCTTCATTTGCCACGCATTCAAGCCGATGGAGAGCAGATGCTGCGGATGCGCCAGCCAGTCGGCCTTGGCATCCAGCCCGTTGGTGGCAAACGCCACGCGCGTTTGCGACATGTCACGCCCCAACCCGCTGGCCCACGCATCGATGCTGCGCGCCATCTCCTGACGGTACAGGCGCACATCCATGTTCAGCGGGCGCTCGCCGCCGCTGCGGCGGCTGTAACCCACCTCGTAAAGCGAGCGCGTTTGCTCGGGCGAGTGGATGGTGAGCTGGCCCACGCGCGGCATGGGGTGCGGCCGACTCGTTCCGGGGTACCAGACATCGCTGTCCTGCTGGCGCTGCGCGGACAGGCGCAATTGCTGCTGCGCATCCAGGCGCAAGCGGTACTGGCCGATGAAAGCCTTGGAGTCGTACCCCGTGCGCGCCACCCGCCCCTGCGGCGCCTTGTAGTCGTCGGGCCGCGCCAGCGAAGCGCCCAGCATCAGCGCATGATCGCCCTGGCTGAAATGGCCCACGCCCGCGCCGCGCCAGCCTTTGCTGGCCGAGTCGTAATCAACCCTGGTGCGCAAACTGACCCCCGGCTCGAAGCGCGCCTGGGGCAATTGCACATTGATCGCCCCGCCCAAAGCCCCGGTGCCATACAGCACCGAAGCCGGGCCTTTGACCACCTCCACGCGCTCGGCCAGCCCCAGCGAGAGGAAAGAGCCAATCGCCCCGGCCGGCTGCGCCGAATTGAGCCGCACGCCATCGACCATGAGCACGACGGACTCCTTCTTCAAACCGCGAATCACCGGGTTTTGCCCCTGCGCGCTGTCAGAGGCCACCGCCAGCCCCGCCTGCCCGCGCAAGGCATCGCCCAAATTGGCCGCAGCCTTGCGATCGAGATCCGCGCGATCGACTTCCGTGGTGGAAACCGGCGTCTGGGCGCTTTCTGCGGCATAGCCTTTCGCCGTCACGTTGACGGCAGGCAAGCTCTGCAAAGCGGCCTCATCCACCGCGCCCTGCTCTGCACCTTGCGCCTGCGCCGCAAGCGCCGCCAACATGGCCGACACACCGATGACAACGGCCGACACCTGCCCAGCAGGCAAAGGGCGTTTTTTCTGCTGCATGGTTGAAAAGCTCCTCAAGGAAATGAAACGCGGCATGCAACCGCAAGTGAAACCGGATTCAAGAATTTGTAAGTTTGATAACAATTTTAATTGCCATCCCGTTAATGCAAGCCAGCCGCCCCACTGCCCATAGGGGCATGCCCTGATGGCCGACCGCCCGATCCTGAGGATGAGCGCGGCGCGAGGATTTTGATGACAGGCCCCAAACAAAGCCTCGCCACAGTCCGGGCCATGGCGAGGCTTTGAGCGGGGTTGGGCTTAACGCTCAATGGTGTAGCGCAGACGGCGCTCGCCCTGCTGCGGGGTGGGAAAGCCCTCCAGCGCGGCCTGGAAAAGCTGGCGGAAAACCAGCTCATCGGGCGCCCAGATGTCGTCGTAACGGGCGCTGCTCTCATACACCACGGCGCCTTGGGCGTCACGCAAAATCAGGCGCACTTGCCGCAAGTACAGCGTGGGCGGGCGATCGCGCCCATCGTCCCAATAGCCCCAGCCCCACAAGGGGTGCCAGCTCAGAAAACCGTAGCCGAAATAGCCGCTGAAATAACCGCCGTAATGGGGCCAGTCGGGGCGGTAGGTGCGGGCCTGGGCCTCGATCTCCAGCCGCATGGCGCCGTGGGCATCGTCGCGCTGCATGCCCACCTGGGCCAGGGCCGCGCTGGCCTGGCGTTCAACCATGTCGCGCCAGGGGCTGGCCGCCTGCTGCGAAGGCAGGCGCTCCAGCCGATAGGTGGCTGGCTGGGGCATGGCCGCCAGCGTGGAATAGGCCAGCACATCGTGCTCCAGCACGCGCGTGCTGCTGCAACCGGCCAGGGCGATGCACAAGCCCGCCAAGGCGGCGCTGGCAACCTTGCGGGCGGAAAACGCGGGACGGGGCATCAGAGTCATTGGGCAATCTCCTTTGAACAACCGGGCAATGCACAGCGCATTGTGCCGTTGTGGCGAGAGCGCCCCGGGAACCCGCAAATCTATCCAATCAAAGTAAAAACGGCTTTAATACCATCTTGCCTAAACAAGGCAATTTTATTTCCTATTGATTTATAAAAAACAAACCTGAGGCAGCCCCAAAAGCCTTCGGGCCACCTCATGCCCGCTCACTTCAGCCCAGCCGCGCCAGCTTCTCCAACTGCTCGCGCAATCGCGCCAGCGTGGCGCCGAAGTCGGCCACGCGCTGCTTTTCCTGCGCGATGACGGCGGGC
>JAUMYU010000012.1:20174-42965 GCA_030528485.1 Comamonadaceae bacterium | reverse complement strand
CCAAATCCGCAAGATTTTCAGCTTTTGACGGCGCAAAATCATTTTGAAATGGGCAAGAGTTTGATTTAAAGCCATCGAATCGGCGCTTATTCGCCTTGCAGTTCGGCATTGACCATCCACGGGGTGCCGAAGCGGTCGGTGACGATGCCAAAGCCCTTGGCCCAGAAGGTGGCGGCAAAGGGCATCTGCACTTGCCCGCCTTCTGAAAGCGCGTTGAAAATGCGCTCGCCTTCGGCCACGGTATCAATATCAATCGCTACCTGAAAGCCTTGCATGGGCTTGAAGCCGCCTTCATCGCAGAACATCGGCAGGCTGTCGCTGGCGCTGAACAGGCATTCGCCGTTGCGCAGCAGCTGGCTGTGCGCGACTTTGTTTTTGTCGGCGTCGGAGAGCGGCGGCATGTCGGGCTCTGGCGGCATCTCGGCAAAGCGCATGATTTGCGCTTCGCCGCCCAAGAGTTCGGCGTAAAACCGCATCGCTTCGGCGCAATTGCCGTTGAAGTAGAGATAGGGGCTGAGTTTCATGGGGTTCTCCTTGAGTGAATGCGCCGGTGGCGCGGATGAAAATGGATGGGTTATTGGACGAAAACCATGCAACCCCGGCGGCTACCGTATCGGCGGCAGGTGATGCCCTGCCGCCACGTTTCAAGCCATGCGGCCAAACTTGCCGCTGTTGAAGTCGGCAATGGCTTGGGCGATTTCGGCCTGGCTGTTCATCACGAACGGGCCATGACCGGCCACCGGCTCATCAATCGGCTCACCGGCGAGCAGCAGCACCTTGGCGTCGCTGTTGGCCTCGATGCTCACGCCGCTGCCTTCATGCGAGAGCGTGGCCATTTCGGCCTTGCGCAACACATTCTCGCCGTTAACCTGCACCGTGCCATCCAGCACCACAACCAACGTGCTCCAGCCTTCGGGCTGCACCAAATCGGCGCTCTGCCCGGCATTCAGGCGCACATCCCAGACGTTCATCGGGGTATAAGTCGCGGCAGGCCCTTTGCCTTCGCCATAACGCCCGGCAATCACCCGCACCCGGCCAGCATCGCCCGGCAGCGCGATGGAGGGGATTTGCGCATCGGTAATGCCCTGATAGTGCGCCGGAGTCATCTTGTCCTTCCTGGGCAGGTTCACCCACAACTGCACCATCTCGAACGGCCCGCCCTCGCGACTGTAGCGCTCGGAATGAAATTCCTCATGGATGATGCCCACGCCCGCCGTCATCCACTGCACATCGCCACGGCCAATCACGCCACCGGCGCCAGTGCTGTCGCGGTGCTCGACTTCACCTTCATAGACGATGGTGACGGTGTCAAAGCCCCGGTGCGGATGCTGCCCCATGCCACGGCGGTAGCCGCTGTTGGGCGGAAATTCGGTCGGCGCGGCATAGTCCAGCAGCAAAAACGGGCTGCGCTCGGCCACACCCGCGCCGCTGTAACCAAACATGCCGTGCACGGGAAAACCATCACCTACCCAGTGGCGGCCAGGGGCGCTGCGGGTACTCAATACGGTCTTGGCGGTGGTGGCAACAGTGCTCATGGCAAACATCCTTTCTTCAATCAACGCCGCCCCAAAGCGGCATGGCTGCCATGGTAGGGATGAATGCCTGCGGGATAAACTGGATTTTTTCCATCACATCATCCCGTATTTGCAACAATCAGCCACCCCATGCACGCCCCCAGTGACGACTTGCACGACCTCAACGACTTGGCCTACTTCGCCCACGTCGCCGGGCACGGCGGCTTTGCCGCCGCTGAGCGGGCCACCGGCATCCCCAAATCCAAACTCAGCCGCCGAGTCGCCGCGCTGGAAGAACACTTAGGCGTGCGCCTGATCCAGCGCACCACGCGCCGCTTTGCCATCACCGACATGGGTCAGCGCACCCTGCAGCACGCCCGCGCCATGCTGGCCGAGGCTGAAGCCGCGCAAGCCTTGGCACGTGAGCACAGCGGCGCACCGCGCGGCACGGTGCGTCTATCCTGCCCGCCCGCGCTGTTACACTACGCCGTGGGCGGCATGCTGGCGCGCTTTCTCAACGCCTGGCCGCAAGTCAGCATCCAGGTACAAGCCAGCAACCACAACATCGACGTCTGGCAGGACGGCATCGATCTGGCGCTGCGCGTGCGCTCCCCCGACGCACCCTTGCCGCGCGAAGAAACTTTGCGCCCACTGGCACTAAGCCCGCACGTACTGGTGGCCGCCCCGGCCCTGCTGGCCAACACCCCCCCGCCTGCCACGCCCGAAGACCTGGCCCTCCTGCCCAGCATCGCGCTGGGCAACTCACCCGAAGAAAGCCAGTGGCCTTTGACCACGCCTGATGGCCGCCACATCACCCTGCCGCTGGCCCCACGCCTGGTGGTAAACGATGCCGACGCCCTGCTGTATGCCGCATTGGCTGGCGTGGGCTGCGCCGCCCTGCCCCGCTTACTGGCGCACGACGCACTGGCGCGCGGCGATTTGCAAGAAGTGCTGCCCGGCTGGGCCCCGCCAGCGGGCCAGGTGCAGGCCGCCTACGCCACCCGGCGCGGCATGCGCCCGGCGGTGCGCATGCTGCTTGATGCCCTGTCGGCAGGGTTTGAAGACCTCATCCGCCAAGGCCGTTGCCTGCAAGCGCTGGCGCGTCCGTAATCTTGGTGCGGTCGAGCATGTCAGTACGCCAATCGGTCAGCGCTTGCCGCAACCAATCCACATGCGCTTGGGCTTGCACAGAGTGAAAGTGAGGCGATTGCGGGTTCATGAAGCCGTGGCGCACGCTTGCGATCAACCGGCAGCTTGCACCGCGAGCTTGCAATGCAGGAAAGAGGGTTGAGGGCTGGAAGGCGCTTTCATATTCGGCCCAAACCAATTGCGCCGGGCAACGCGGAGTGCACATCAAGGCATCTCGAATGCGCGAACCGTAATACAACACCGCACGGCTGGATGGATGACACGCCTCCGTTGCAATTGCATGCCAGGCGCTGGCAGCGCCCACGCTAAAGCCCAAGATGAAAGTCGGCTGACCATGCATGGCTTGGGCGATGCGTTGCGCATACGCCGCCAGCCCCTCTTGCTGGTGGAAAGCGGCCACTGCCGCCTGCTCGCTGTCATGGGGATGCCCTGCCTGACCGGGCCAGGGAGAGAGCCAATACGCCCTACCCAACGGATCCAACATGGCACGCAACAGGGGATGCGTGCCGTAAATATCCGTAGCAATGACCAGACGCATAGCGCGGAGTCTTACAAAGCCATCGCATTACCCAACGGGCAACGGGCCCTGGATGCGCGCTTGCAGGATGCGTTCGAAGTGCTTGGGGTCGTGCGGCGTGAGGATGCTGGCTTGGCGCGGCAGGTAAAAATCCCACAGCCGGGAAATCCAAAAGCGCAGCGCTGCCGCGCGCAGCATGTCCGGCAGCAGCGCCTGCTCGGCCGGGGTGATTGGGCGTATGGATTGGTAGCCTTGCCATAGCGCGGCGACGCGGGCTGGATCCCAGGCGCCCGTGGCCAGGTCGATGCACCAGTCGTTGAGCACGATGCCCAAATCGAACATCCACGTGTCCACGCCCGCGAAGTAGAAATCGAACACGCCGCTGAGGCGCTCGCCAACAAACATGACGTTGTCGCGGAACAGATCGGCATGCACGGCGCTGCGCGGCAGTGCGGCGTAGGCGGCGCTGGCGGCCACCGCGTTTTGGTGCGCCAGCTCGGACTCCAGCAAACGGGTTTGCTCCGCATTGAGGTGGGGCAGCACTTCGGGCGCCGTGGCATTCCACCAGGGCAGACCGCGCAGATTGGGCTGCTGCAAGGGATAGTCTTGCGCGGCCAAATGCATGCGCGCCAGGGTTTGGCCCAGTTGGGCGCAGTGGGCGGGCTGGGGGTTTAACTGGCTTTGGCCTTCGAGTTTTTCGACCACGGCGGCGGGCTTGCCTTTGAGGGTGAAAAGCAGCTCGCCTTGCGCGTCGGCTTGCGGCGCAGGCACGGCGATGCCCTTGTGGGCCAGGTGGCGCGTCAGTTGCAGATAAAAGGGCAGTTGCGCGTGGGTGAGCCGCTCAAACAGGGTGAGCACGAACTCTCCTTTCGGCGTGGTGACGAAGTAATTGGTGTTTTCGATACCGCCAGAAATGCCTTGCAGCGCCAGCAGCGGCCCCAGATCGAGCTGCGTCAGCAGGGTTTGCGCGTCTTCAGGGGTGATTTCGGTGTAAACGGCCATGGTGGAGGTTGACGGCGGAAGCAGGCATAAAAAACCCGGCGAACGAAGCCGGGCGCGCAAGGGTCGCGATTGTAACTGCCCTCAAAACTCGCCAATCTTCCAGCGGCGTGGCCCGTTGGTGCCATCGGCGGCGCGTTGGGGTTGGTTCTGGTAGGCCCGGCTGCCGCCAGGGCTGACTTCGTAAGCGGGCATGGCGCCAGCGGGGGTAACGGTGATGGCCTGCGTCTGGCCACGCACCCGCAGCTCCTCCACGCGCGAGCCTGCGTCTTGCTGGTACAGCCGCACGTTATTGCCAGCGGTTTGGGCTTTGGGCTGGCCGGGGGCGGGCGAAGGCGCTTCCGGGCCGTGGGCGCTGGCGTCGTTGACGGCTGCGCTCACGGGGCGAGAGACAACCCGTTCATACACCACCGCATCGCCCGGCGTCAGGGACGGGGCAGACGGCGCATCTTGCGCCCAGGCGGGGGCCAATAAGGACGTGCACGCCAAGGCCATCAGGCAGGCAAAGCGACAGCAGGAGAGAGATGTTTTGAGCGGCATGCGGGCATTGTAGGGGCGGCCCGATGCCACAGCCAGGGCATGGCGGCGGCACAGGCAGGTGCGCATCGGGCAGGCACAATAAGCGCCATGACTGTTGCAAACACCTTGGTGCTGGTCGATGGCTCCAGCTACCTGTACCGCGCCTACCACGCCATGCCCGACTTGCGCGCCCAGCCGGGCGATCCCGGCAGCCCCGCCACGGGGGCGCTGCGGGGCATGATCAACATGCTGCACGCCTTGCGCAAGGAATACCCCAGCACCCATGCCGCCTGCGTATTCGATGCCAGCGGGCCGACCTTCCGCGACGCGCTCTACCCCGAATACAAAGCCAACCGCGCGCCCATGCCCGACGATTTGCGCGCGCAGATTGCGCCCATCCACACCGTGGTGCAGGCGCTGGGCTGGCCGCTGCTGTGCGTGCCGGGGGTGGAGGCCGATGACGTGATCGCCACGCTGGCCACGCGCGCCGCGCAGGCGGGCATGCAAGTCATCATCTCCAGCGGCGACAAGGACTTGGCCCAACTGGTCGATGCGCACATCACCATTTACGACACCATGAGCGGCAAGCGCCGCGACGAGGCCGGGGTGCTGGCCGAGTTTGGCGTGCCGCCCGCGCGCATGATCGACTTTCAAACCCTGGTGGGCGACAGCGTGGACAACGTGCCGGGCGTGACCAAAGTCGGCCCCAAAACCGCCGCCAAATGGTTGCAGGAATACGGCAGCCTGGACGCCTTGCTGGCCAACGCCGATGCCATCAAAGGCGTGGCGGGCCAAAACCTGCGCGAAGCCTTGGCTTGGCTGCCACGCACGCGCGAGCTGGTAACGATGAAGCGCGACGTGGCCGATTTGCCCGCCGTAGAGGCGCTGGGCATGCGCGCACCCGATACGACGCAATTGGCGCAGCTTTACCAGCAATACGGCTTTCGCAGCCTGCTGCGCAGCCTCGAGCAAGAAGGCGGCACGCCCGCGCCCGCCGCAACTCAGGAAACCGCAGCCCAGCACCCCAACGAAGAAACACCCGCGCCCCACGGCTTTCGGGGCGAAGTGCGCTACCAGACCATCACCGATTGGCCCACGTTCGACGCCGCGCTGGCGCGCTGGCAGGCGGCCGATTTGGTCGCCATCGACACCGAAACCACCTCGCTGGACCAGATGCGCGCGCACATCATCGGCATCAGCCTCAGCACCGCGCCGGGCGAAGCGGCCTACATCCCGCTGGCGCACGATTACGCGGGCGTGGGCGCGCAATTGCCGCGCGACGAAGTGCTGGCGCGCCTCAAACCCTGGCTGGAAGACGCCAGCCGCGCCAAGCTGGGCCAGCACATCAAGTACGAGCGGCACGTCTTTGCCAACCACGGCATCGCCGTGCGCGGCTGGGCGCACGACACCATGCTGCAAAGTTACGTGCTGGAGGCCCACCAATCGCACAACCTGACCGATTTGGCCCGCCGCCACCTGGGCCGCGAGGGCCTGGCGTATGAAGATTTGTGCGGCAAAGGCGCATCGCAAATCCCCTTCAGCCAGGTCGAAATCGAACGCGCCGCCCGCTACGCCTGCGAAGACGCCGATTTCACCTTTGATTTGCACCTGGCCCTGTGGCCGCGCATCGAGGCCCACGCGCCGCTGCGCGGGATTTACGCGCTGGAAATCGCCACCAGCGAAGTACTGTTTCGCATCGAACGCAACGGCGTGTGCATCGACGCCGAGCTGCTGGCACGCATCAGTCAAAACCTGGGCGAGCGCATCCTGGAGCTGGAGCAACAAGCCTACGAACTGGCCGGCCAGCCCTTCAACCTGGGCAGCCCCAAACAACTGGCGGAAATCTTTTTCGACAAACTCGGCATGCCCGTGGTGAAAAAAACCGCCACCGGCGCGCGCAGCACCAATGAGGAAGTGCTGGAAAAACTCGCCGAGGACTACCCCCTGCCCGCCCGCATCCTGGAGCACCGCGGCCTGGCCAAGCTCAAAAGCACCTACACCGACAAACTCCCCCAGCTCGTGCTGCCCGCCACCGGGCGCATCCACACCCATTACGCCCAGGCCGTGGCCGTCACCGGGCGGCTGGCCAGCGCCGATCCCAATCTGCAAAACATCCCCGTGCGCAGCGCCGATGGGCGGCGCATCCGCGAAGCCTTCATCGCCGGGCCGGGGCGCAAAATCGCCAGCGCCGATTACAGCCAGATCGAGCTGCGCATCATGGCCCACCTCAGTGGTGATGCCGCCTTGCTCAAAGCCTTTGCCGACGGCGAAGACATCCACCGCGCTACCGCATCGGAAGTCTTTGGCGTGCCGCTGGAGCAAGTGAGCAGCGAGCAGCGCCGCTACGCCAAAGTCATCAACTTCGGCCTGATCTACGGCATGGGCCGCTTTGGGCTGGCGAAAAACCTCGGCATCGACAACCGCGCCGCCGGCCACTACATCGATCGCTATTTCGAGCGTTATCCCGGCGTGCGCGCCTATATGGAGGCCACCAAGGAACAAGCCAAAGCCCAGGGCTACGTGGAAACCGTCTTTGGCCGCCGCCTGTACCTGCCCGAAATCAACTCCCCCAACGGCCCGCGCCGCGCGGGCGCCGAGCGCGCCGCCATCAACGCCCCCATGCAAGGCACCGCCGCCGACCTCATCAAGAAAAGCATGGTCGCCGTGCAAGCCCTCATCGACGCCGAAAACCCGCGCGTGCAGATGGTCATGCAAGTGCACGACGAGCTGGTGTTCGACCTGCCCGAGGGCGAAGTGGACTGGCTGCGCGCCAAAGTGCCCGCCGTCATGGCCAGCGTAGCCCAGCTCAAAGTGCCACTGCTGGCCGAACTAGGCGTGGGCGAGAACTGGGAGCAGGCGCATTGAGCGTTCACCCCAGTCCAGATCAATAAATTACCAATCAAAAGGAAAGCAAATCACCCTGTTTCGGCATGTTTGGCAATGATCGTGTTTTCTTTTGATTTATACAAATCAAAAGCAACAAATCCATGCACTTGTGGCAGGCAGCCAAAGCAGCGGCTTTTCCTTTGATCTGACGGCCTGCCCGGGCTAAACCCAGCCAGCGCCAGCCGTGCGCCTGCGCATCGCCCGCGCAAGCGCCACCGGCCCCAGCAGCAGCGCCAGGGCCAACGCCCACATCGGCCACAAGCCCAGCCGGCCCGCCCAGCGGGCAAACGGCGTCACATCGCGCACATCGCCCGACTGGCCCACGCCCACCACCTGCCCGGTGAGCACCTGCACGCTGGTGCGCGGCGCCTGCGCCAGCACACGCCCGCGGTGGTCGATGATGGCTGTGGCCCCCGTATTCGTCGCCCGCACCATCGGGCGCTCCAGCTCCAGCGCACGCATGCGGCTGATGTGCAAATGCTGGTCCACCATCACCCCGTCGCCAAACCAGCCCACGTTGGTGAAATTCACCAGCACCGTCGGCGCCTGCTGCGGCTCGACAAAACGCTGGGCCAGCTCCTCGCCAAACAAATCCTCGTAGCAGATATTGGGCGCAAAACGCTCGCCGAGCCACTCGAACGACGGCTGCACCACCGCGCCGCGGCTGAAACTGTCGAGCGGAATCTCCAGCAAATCGTTGAACCATTGCAGCCAGGCGGGCGTGAACTCGCCCATCAGCACCAGGTGCGACTTGCTGTACACATACTCCCCCGCCACGCCCGGCCGGATCGCCTCCACCGAATTCGTATAGCCCACCTGCGCATTGCCCCGGGGCAAGCCCGTCATCATTGCCTGCTGACCCTGGCGATACGGTGCGGCAATCGCCTCGAAATAGCCCGGCGGCAAATCCGGCTTGAATAGAGGGATGGCCGTCTCCGGCGCAATCACCAAATCCTCCTTGCGCTCAAGAAACTGCTGGCCGTACCAGCGCAGCGCCTCAGCCACGCCCGTTTGCGGATCGAACTTCTCCGCCACCGGAATATTGCCCTGCAACAGCGCCAGCGACACCGGCTGGCGGCCCTGCAACGCCGCATCGGCCAGCGCAAACTGCCGCTGCTGCCACGCCCCGCCGCCATACACCCCCACCGCCAACAGCGCCAGCCACCCGTACACGCCAAGCACCTGCGGCGCCGAAACCGGCAAACGCGGCACCCCGATGAAACGCCCGAAGATGTAACCCAGCACCGCCACCAGCGCCAGCGCCGCCAACGCCGCCAACAAAGCCGCCGCCGCCCCCACGCCATACACCCCCACCCAGCGGGCCAACCAGGCCAGCGGGCCATCCACATGGGCATAACCCGCCGCCCCCCAAGGGAAGCCCGTCAGCCACTGCCCGCGCGCCAGCTCCGCCAACGTCCAGCACGCCGCAAACTGCACCGCGCTGCCGAGCAAGCTGCGCACCCGCCAGCGCCAATACAAAGCCGCCGCCAGCGCGTAATACACCCCCAACGCCGCCGCCAGCGCCGCCACTGCCGCAGCCGCCAGCAACGCATGCAAACCGCCGTGCACATGCAGCGAAATGAAAATCCACCAAAACACCGCCGCCAGCCAGCACATGGCAAACCACCACCCGCGCCGCGCCGCCTGCCACACCGAGCGGCTGCCATCCAGAAACAGGAAAAACCCCGCCAGCGCCAGCACCTGCGCCCACCACCGCGCCTGCCCCTGCCCATCGGCCAACGCCCACGCCTGCAAAGCTCCCAGCAGCGGCAAAGCCGCCAAGGCCCAAACAACATTCAATAAACGAAACAAGCGCGTGTGAAACATGCGTGGCAGCGATGAAAAAAAGAAAAAGCTGCAAAGTGCAGCCCGTGCAAAGTGGCGCAAATGGTAATGGCGCAACGCCTCAGCGCCAAAAGGCGAAATCCACTAAAATCGCGCCCTCTCATCTGGGGCTGTCCTGGTTTCGACGTGGGTACGGATCTGGAGTGGTGCATGCCGAGCTTGAGTCACGCTCGTAAATCTCGATTCACTAAACTAACTGCAAACGACGATCGTTTCGCACTCGCCGCCTAAATCCGGCGAGACTTGCAACAGCACGCTGATGGGCTGGGCCAATACCGCAAGGTAGAAGCTGCAAGTTAATTCACATCAGCTAGCTGGCAGCCGGGTGCCTTGGCCGCTGGCGAAATCCAAGGGCACTGGCCTGAAGCGCAGCGTGCGGCTGCGCGGCGCTTCAGGCGAGATCAAACCAGACCGCTAAGCATGTAGAGCTGCCCGGCAAAGGCTTGCGGACGCGGGTTCAATTCCCGCCAGCTCCACCAATACCTAAAAACCCAACCCTTATCGGTTGGGTTTTTTTCTGCCCGCTGCGCCAGTGCTGGCGCGGTTTCGGGCGCTGGCCTCTTTAGCGGCATCCCTCTGGCGGTGCCCATTTCCTGGCCGTTCGGCCCCGTTTTATCTCTCTGTTCTCTGTCCGGCTCTTTACCGAAAAACGCCCCAAACCCCGAAAAAACGCGGGGTTGCGCGCGCCCGGTTGCGTTTTTCGTCTGCTGGGGGCGACACGACCGAGAATGCAACGGACGCAAAAAAACCGCCCGGAGGCGGCGCGCGGTGGGGGTGGTGGTCATGAGTTTCTGGCCTTAATCATCTTGCGCTGCTGTTGCCAGTCCAGCGGCAGACTGCCGTTGCGGATCAGGTGTTCGAGTGCGATTCCGCTGTCACCGGTCAGGCAGGCCTCGACGACGTCCGGAGCCAGATGCACCAGCCGTGCAATGGTGCTGACCCGCCCGGGGTTGAGTCTTTCGGCCTGCGCGATCTCGGTCATCGAGGTAAAGCGTCCGTCGTCGAGCAGGCGTTGCCAGTGGTGCGCCAGCCCCAGCGCCCGCACCAAGGCGCTGTCCTGCGCTGCGATTCGGGCTTCGCGCTCCTGCGCAGACTCATCCGCGAACGCCTTTGGCGTGTCGAGCGGCGTGATGATCTTGCGTCGCACACCGCGCTTGACCAGCGTCCACGGAATGAACGTCTCCATCTTCACCCCGCCAGCCGGATTGGGGATCTGGAAGGTAACGGCCTCGCCGGTGAATTTGCCGATGTCTTTCTTGGCCATATGCTGTCTCCTACGCAAAGGACTGGATGACCTGACGCTGCTGCTGCCAGTCGACCGGAATGGGGTTGCGCTGAAACCAGATCAGTGTGAGTCGCCGGGGTTGGCGACCTGCGAGCAGTTGTTCGACGATGTCGGGGGCCAGCAGGGTCAGGCGCAGCAGTTCGTTGACGGTGCTGTGGTGCAGCCCCTCGGCCCGCGCAATGGCCGAACCGCTCTCAAACTCGCCCGCATCCAGCAGGCGCTGCCAGTGGAAAGCCCGCGCCACTGCCTCAATGAGGGTCGGGTCGTGCGCCGCCGCGCCGGTGTCGGCCAGACGCCGGACGCCCCGGCGCTTGAACATCAGCGGCACGAAGGTTTCGAGGGCGGCGGCGTCCTTCACTGCGCCTCCATCTCGACCAGCTCTGCGCCGATGCTGTCCGGGGCAAATTTACCGATCAGCGCCTTCCAGCCCAATTCGCGCCAACTCACTTTCAGGCCACCGGGGACGAGATCCACGCGCTCGACCATCAGGTTCACGATGCGGTGGCGCTCTGCCGGGTACCACCACCGACGTGAAGCTGGGCGACACCACCACGCCGCCGAAGGCGCTGGCTCGGGCACTCAAGGACGTGCAGCAGTTCGAAGGCGCCCTGAAAAATTGCGTGACCGTGCCGCTGGCTCAGCACGAGTAAGACGCCTACGTTTCCTTCTCCTACAACGTCGGCAGTCGGGCGTTCTGCCAGTCCACGCTGGTGCGAAAACTCAACGCCGGGGACTACGCAGGAGCCTGCGCCGAGTTGCCCCGCTGGCGCTTCTTCCAGGGCAAGGACTGCGCCTTGCCAGAGAACAGGCGCTTGTGTGGCGGTCTGGTTAAACGCCGTGAAGCAGAGTACCGCCAGTGCATCGGAGAAGCGCCATGAGCCTGATTCCGTGGCCATACCGCTGTCTGGCCCTCGTTCTGCTCGCCGCTGCCCTGATCGGCTTCGGCTGGATCAAGGGTGCGGGCCACGTCCAAGCGCAATGGGACACCGCCGTCCAGCAACAAACGCTACAGGCCGCCGCAGTCCGCGAGCAGCAAGCCCAAGCCACCGTCAAGGTCGTCACCCAGTACGTCGACCGCGTCCGTGTCGTCCGCGAAAAGGGCGACACCATCATCAAGGAGGTTCCTGTCTATGTCCCTGCTCAAGCCGACGCTGCTTGCACTGTCAACCGTGGCTTTGTGCGCCTGCACGACGCTGCCGCCGCAGGCGAACTGCCCACCCCCACCGGAGATCCTGATGCGACCGCCTCAGGCCTTGCGCTCTCTACCGTCGCCGGAACCGTTGCCGCCAACTACCAGACCTGCCACGAGACAGCAGAACAACTGAGGGCGTTGCAGGCGTGGGTCATGGAGATGACGGCCACAAGGCATTGACCTCCATAGCTAGGGCTGCAATCAACAAGGCTATTTGTCTGTGACATATGGCTGAGATGATGATCGCGCTCTGTACGTCAGAAGGGCTTCAAGATATGATTGTGTGTCAAAAGGAAACCATATGATGTTTGCGGAGAATGCTGAGAATATTGCACGAGAAGCGATGAATGGCATTGACAAGTCGCTTTCTGAAAAATATGCGTCGGTCGTAAGTTTTTTATCCATTAACCCGAACGCCGCATCCGCGCTGAGAGGATCGTCTGCTCCAGCAATCGGAAGCGAGGCCTATATCCGTAGGCAGGCTTTGGCTTTTGCTCAGTCGCGGGCAGCCAGGGTGCCAAGGCCACCTGAAACCGTTCCAGATGAAATGGTTTCAGTGATACTGATTTCCTACTTTGGTATTTCTCAGGGTGACGCTGAGCGCGTGAAGCGCGAACATCTACTGTCGATGGGTGCAGAGAATTTGGTTGGAGACCTTTTAGAGCGCTACCTCGCGTCGGTAATGGAACCGCAGGGATGGATTTGGTGCTCGGGAGCCATGGTAAGGGCCGTGGACTTCATCAAACCCCCTAACTCACCGGGAGCTGATTGGCGGTTGCTTCAGGTCAAGAACCGCGACAACTCAGAAAACTCATCTTCAAGTGCAATTCGTCTTGGCACGAAAATTGAGAAGTGGCATCGAACTTTCTCAAAAAGAGTGGGCTCAAACTGGGGTGCATTCCCAGATGCCTCTTTCCGCAATCTACTGTCTGAAGATGGATTTAAGGATTTTGTTCGAGAATATCTCGGGAGATTGCGCTGAGGAATAAAATAATTCACAGGAATTATTTTATTCCTCACGACACAGAGGGTCGTGGGTGGTGGTACATTCACGGCGAGAACCTCGAGGAGAGATTTGCTCACCTTTATCAACAGCATTTCCATATGGAGGCAAGAATTAATCCTGCCAAAAATATGGATAAAACCGCTCCCGATTTAATCATCGACGGAGCCATTTCCGATCTCAAGACGCAAAATACACCATTCTTCACTGCGAGTCGATATGGTCTTGATCCTCGTTTCGCGGTAACCTTTAACAGAAAAGATTATGAACGTTACAAGCGCATCTACCCAAGTATAGTAATTTATTTCTGGATCGATTGAAAGTAAACTTCTTGGAAAAACGCTCAAGTCGATTACTTGGTCGGAGTCTATAGATTGCCATTCTGCGAGGTGGCTTCAATAATCGAATCGCCAGCTCCCGAGCATTTTTACATGCGCCGACAAGCGCTTGGCGATGTCAATGCAAAGTCCTCTTTCCTTCTTGATATTCGCAGGTTTGAGAAGATTTTTGAAACAGACAGTCGCGGGGAGATATGTTAGTACGCAATGAAAATTGCAACTAAACACTTTCCTTGCTGCCAATAAAGCTTAGGGCTAACTGCTCTGAATTTCTGGTGGTGCTGCGAGACCTAGCTGTCTTCGGTTTTTGTTTTGACCCCATAGCCTCACGTGTTCGATCTTCCCAAGAAACATCGTCCGTTTGCTTGTATCGGCTAAAAGGAAAGCCAGCTGGAGGATGCTTATCTTCACCAGCTATGTGGGCAAGGATAGCCCGACCGACAGCTTCACCGAGGCCAACCGGAACGGCGTTGCCGATTTGCTTGTATCGATCAGAGATTGAGCCGCAGAAAACCCAGTCATCGGGAAACTGCTGGATACGTGCATATTCCTGAACTGAGAGTGGTCGGTTCTCCACCGGATGGCATATGTCCGTCGCGGGCATTGTCGGGGATGTTACCAATGTACATGATGGCTTGTTCCAATCAAGCCTGCGCAGAAAGCCCGTTTTCCCACCACCAGCGTCGAGTGAGCCCCCAAGGGCGTCCCGGTGGAGCTCCTCTGGTAGATGTTTCCAATACTGTCCTGGGCCAAGCAAACGATAGAAACGCAATCGTTCCTCAGGAAATTCCTCATGATCTCCTGACTTAGGATCGATGCCCGCGAGTGCATCTTTCAGCGTACGCCACTTCGGGAGACCGAATGATCCATCTTGGGAGTGCGTAGGCACCAGATGGGGGAGCTTTTCTCCGTCTCGAGAGCAAAGTAGTATGACGCGCTCCCGCGATTGAGGTACGCCAAAGTTTGCTGCATTATAGAGGTTGAAAGATATCCCATAGCCCCCCTCACGAAGCATGTTGAGAACATGCAAGAGTGCCCCCCCGGGCCGCTCTTCGGGATTAGGAGTCCAATTTTCACCTCGCTCGGAATGTGGTGTGTGGGCCAAAGGAGCAGATAGCAACCCGCGCACATTCTCGATTACTGCGAAGCGAGGACGCATCTCTAGAATAAGATCCACGTAGCGAAGAAAGGCATTGCCACGATGATCCCGAAATCCGCGACGTGCGCCTGCTGTAGAGAATGCTTGACAAGGAGGCCCTCCAACAATGACATCAATCTCGTCATCTGGCGTCAATCCCGCGAAATCGCGAATCTGCGCAGCGTTGTAATTCCAAATGTCACCAATTAATCCTATGTCTGGTCGATTTGCGGTTATCGTCCGTCGGCAAGTTTTGTCGTTCTCACAAGCCAGAAGGAGATGTATACCTGATTTTTCCAGTCCGAGATCTAGCCCCATTGCCCCAGAAAAGAAGGACAACGCCTTAAGCTTTGGGAGGCTACTGGACGTTCTGCGTCGATCTTCAGGAGGGGCGGCGGCGCCATTTTGGATGTAAGCGGCGATGGCGGCCTCCGTCGTAATCCACTGTCTACCAATCTGTCGACCATCGATTGCCCCAGACCGCAGCAGCGTCCTGATACGTTGCTCGGAGACGCCGACTCGCTCAGACGCTTCTCTAACAGAAATGGCGTCGGGTATTGAAATCATTTCGACCTCGAAACAAATTTAATACCCAATATACCATGCCTTGTCATGCCGCGGCACCACTGATGTCGACTTTGTGGTTGGATCTCCTTGAAAAGCGCCACAACCTTGTGCCAGCGCAGGCACTGCGGGCGATTGCTGATGGAGCGAGACCTGAGCAGGCGGGGCGTTTCAGGTCTGGCGTCATGCAAGCACGTCTGTGCTACCAGGAATTGACCCCACGCCTGCAAAAGATGGACAGGCGAACAAGGAGGCTCAGGGATAGTGCCCTGTCCGCCAACACTTACCTCCTCTGCCTTCAGCACCGCTGCTTCTCCAAGCCTTGCGCTGCGGTGCGCTGATGAACAAGCCCCCAAACCGCCAGACGGCGATTCGCAAGGCGTGCCCCGGGGTAATGTACCGGGTGGTGCGCTGTTGCAAGCCCAGCACATCGGCGAGCCTGATCGCGTTGCGTTTGCATTGGAGCGAATGTAGTCCAGCAGCTACCGCATTTCGCAGACGCTCATCTATCAAAGCCTTGTGGCTCATGGGCGAGGCCCGCTGATCCATCCAACGGCCAAATCATTGAATCCACGGCCTCAAGGCCAAGGTGTTACCATCTGTCTCAGAAAACGGTCGCGGATTCGGTTCCGTATTCCGCCACCAAATACGGGGACAGACTTGCTCTGTCCCCCTTTCTTTTTGCCCTGGAACGCCAGTACTGGCGCGGGTTCGGGCCTCGCTGCGAAGGACGCCGCCGCCCCGGACACCTTGGTGTCAGGTCGTTTTCCGTTCTCAGACGCCGCCCATTCTCTGTTTCTGCGAAGGAGGACTTCGCACCTGACCCAGCATTGGTGCGGGTTTCCGGCAGCTTGTTCGTCAGGAAAACCGCCTTCACGCAGGCGAACCATCTCGTCTATCGCCGCGTTCACCTCGCCAGCGTGGCGCTTGTAGAGGTCAAACACGCGCTGGGCAGCCTGCGCGGTGCTTCCGTCAAGAAAGCGCAACACGCGGTTCACCTCGGCGTACTTGGCAAGAAACTGCCCGACGTTCTCCAGTGCCCCCACTTGATTGGCTCGCTCCAGATAGGACGCTGACATGATCTTGTCGTCGTCCTTGTTCCGGCTTTGGGTGACAGGCATCGAGCACCTGCGTTATCAGTGGGAGGTGCTCGCGGCGGTTTTTACGTCCGACACCATTGCCGAGGCCACGCAGCGGCACAAGGAACGTCTGGCGGAAATGAACCGCATCTTCGCCGAGATGTACGCCGACGCCACGGAAGGTTCCAACGCCGCCCAGGGTGCAATGGATACCGCCAGCACATCGACGCGCTCAACGCCGAGGCCAACCGCCATCTGGCCGAGGTTCAGCGCATCGAGGGGGCCAAGCGTCAGCTGTCCATGTCCACGGAGGATCGCATCCGCGAAATCCGTCGTCAGGGCATGACGGAGTACGAGGCCACCCGATCACGCTGGTCAGGCCTTCCGACATGGCGTGGGTAACGCGCGCAGCCGTGAACCAACTGCACGGCTGGGCTGCCGCACCGCTGGCGGCGGGCAGTGGCCGCTTCGAGCTGACGTTGCGCGATGGGCGCGTGTTCACCGTGGCCTTCCGCCACCAGGACACCGCCGTCGAAGCCGAACCCGTGCTGGGTTTCCCGGCACAGGCCGATACCGATTTTTACCGCATCACCTTGCGGTTGATGCAGATCTGACCCACAGGAGAATCCCAATGCCCATTCTTGCAGGCGACGTGAAGCTGGTCGCCAGTCAGGTGATGGACGACGTCGCAGAAGGCGGCGGCGCGCCCACTCAAGGCCGTGCAGCAGTTCGAAGGCGCCCTGAAAAACTGCGTGACCGTGCCGTTGGCCCAGCACGAGTACGACGCCTTTGTTTCCTTCTCCTACAACGTCGGCAGCCGTGCATTCTGCGAATCCACGCTGGTGCGAAAACTCAACGCCGAGGACTACACGGGAGCCTGTGCCGAGCTGCTGCGTTGGCGCTTCTTCCAGGGCAAGGATTGCTCGCTGCCTGCCAACGCGCGGCTATGCGGCGGGCTGGCTACACGGCGAGAAGCCGAATACCGGCAGTGCATCGGGGAGGCGTCGTGAGCGTGATCCCGTGGCCGTACCGGCTGCTGGCCCTCACGGCGTTCGGCGTCGCCCTGTTCGGGTTCGGCTGGATCAAAGGCGCGAGCCACGTTCAAGCGCAGTGGGATGCCGCCATCCAGCAACAAGCCCTGCAGGCCGCCGCCATCCGTGAGCGGCAGGCACAGGCCACCGTCAAGGTCGTCACCCAGTACGTCGACCGCGTCCGTGTCGTTCGCGAGAAGGGCGACACCATCATCAAGGAGGTACCCGTCTATGTGCCCGTTCAGGCCGATGCTGCTTGCACTATCAACCGTGGCTTTGTGCGCCTGCACGACGCTGCCGCAGCCGGTGAACTGCCCGAGCCCGCCCGAGATGCTGATGCGGCCGCCGCAGGCATTGCGCTCTCTGCCATCGCCGGAACCGTTGCCGCCAACTACCAGACCTGCCACGAGAATGCCGAGCGACTGAGGGCGTTGCAAGCGTGGGCACGAGATATGGCGGTGACAGCCAAGTAGCACCCGGGTGCTGGCCACCGAACCCGAGAGCAAACTCGCCATATCGTGGACTTCACGTTCAGCCTCGGCACGGGGAGGCTGCAGACATCGACTCTTCGGCCGCGCGTCAACCAACGGGGCTGGATTGCGGCAGGGCGAGAGCTGCCGCGTTGGGTCTATGGGGGCGGGAAAGTGTTGCCGGGGCTTGTTGCCCGACGCCAAGTTGAAGCTTGGGTTCTTCTCAGTTCGACGTAGTTCTGGTAGGCAAAAGGAACTCCTGAGATAATTTTATCAAGCAAACCAGATGCACACAGGAGTAACGCGAGCATGAGAAAAGAATATGGACGAATCAACAGTCTCTCTGAGGAGTTTTGGTATCACGTTTCCCAGCAACACGAGCTACCACTTGCTGCGAACCAGACAGTAGATCAGGAAATAAGCACGCTAAACAGTCTTGCCGATTCAGTAAAAACAAAAACGGTAGATGAACTTGCAGATCAACTCGCTAGCGAAATTATTAGAGACCCGCGACTTGTGGAGCTTCTTAGGACGCTCATAAGTGTTTCCGACAAGCGGCTCTATTTGGATCTAAGCTACCAATTTTCCCGTCTTCCGCACCCCAAAATACATGGCACGACATTGTGTGGCTGCGCCCCAGAGGCATTAACCCGTCATTCAACTTCCTTCTTTCTAAATCAAATCAAGAAGTCTCAGCACAGGGACGAAAACATTAGAGCGGTTGCTCAAGCATCCGCAGAAGCAGTTGCCAAATACTTCTTGGAAAAAGGCTTGGCCGCGATGCTTCAGTTTTATTCCGAACTGACGGAGAGAGATCGAGATCTTTTAGTCCGGCATTTGATTATGCCTGGAGAAATCCAACAGGCAGAGGCAAAGCTGCGTGGTCACGGAATCGAGCAAAGTCTGGCTATGCTCCTGAAAGCAATAGGATGTCAAATGATTCCGGAGGGGAAGAGCGAGAACCCTATGGGATCGCATGACCCCAACATTGACCCCGAAACCATGCAGATCAATGAGAGAGATCCCGAAAAAACATTTAGTACCGACTTAGTGCTTCTTGGCGACGACGGGTTACCTAGAGCCTTCGTTGTTGGTCTCATTCACACATCTGATCCGGGTCAATTTGGTGTCGACAAATCGAGCACCGTTGTGGCCATCCGCCGGCAGGTGGATGCTTTCAATGCTTCTCGACAGCAAAGAAGTGTAGAACTGTGGGGTCTGGTGGACGGTGTTGGATACAGCGAAAATAAAACCGGCACCATAGACAAGATGATGCCAGCTCTGCACTGCATGGTGCAAAACCACTCCCTATACAAGGCTGCCCTGCGTGCGCATTCGCTTAGGCTGACAGAAATAAGAGGGATTGCATTAGACCCCGAGTTTTATTCAACCCAAGCGATGGAATACATGCTGCGCAGCTACGTGCCGCGAGATATCAAGACTATAGACTGGTCTTCGGAATCTGCTGACGATGAAATAGTAGTCATGGCTGGGCGAGCCAAGCTACTTGTTTCTGCCTCTTGAAGTTTGTCAACTAGGATGCCTAGCATTGCTGATCTTGTCTCAGTAAGCCCATCAGTGTAATGGCCTTCTCTGCAGAGAGCGGCCATTTCTTGATGAATGACATTAGCAGAATCAAAACCTGGGATATAAATATCCTCAATTACGTGAACCGAGACTTGAGTGCCAACAATTCGGCGCTCGATTTCTCGCTTCACTCTTGGGGAACTCAGGAATGCACACACAAAGTAGGCTTCGTTTTCATTGGAGAAGGCAATCGAAATTAGTTTTTCTTGAAGCACCGTTGCTTTGCTTTCACCGCAAATATCCGACGGTCCAATTACTGCACAGCAGAAGTCCTTTGAAATATATCGCCAAGCAACTTTGTAGGGAGCAAACGTATACTCGCCAACTCGTAACATAGCGTAATAACCTTCTGCCACATTTGCTCTATCAAGTGCCGTAAGGCTCGCTCTTGTTTGCAGCATTTCCTTGTGCTGAGATAAGTACGAAATTGTTTTCGGCGCTTGGAGGACAAGCACGGTTGGCGATATCGGCTTTATGCGAGTTTCAACAGTGTGAGGCAAGAGGATGCCTTGCTCTGTGGGGCGACAGACTTTCCACTGCTTGACGTCACGCCCTTTTGCAAACGGATAAAGGCAGTCGTGTTCAGCGAGAAATTGTTGTTTCTCAACTTTAATCTTTGCTCGCTCAGTATCATTCTCAAGGAGGACAAGATCCCTATCTCGGCCCAACACCCGAACGTAATAAACCGCATTTGCTCCGCCGGTGAATACCCCGGTACGCGCACGGTACGTTTTTCCTTCCCTCTTGGAATGATTGATCTCTTCTGACTCTTCAAAGAGCGCCCAATTGGACGTAGAGTCGGATTGATCAGATGGTGTCGCCCATAGATTTTTGTAGGTACCAGAGGATTCTCCCTTTCCTTTTTCTGGTATGAATCGTAGGTATCGAACCGGATACTTTGTTGGTTCATCACTCAATGTGCAGAAAAAGGCTGCGGTCCGGTTCTTTGCATCACCAAAAGCCACGTAATCGCTAAAGTCTGTAGCTTTGTCAACATGAAGAAAAAGGCCGCTCTGACCCAGCTGAAATCTACGGAAGCCCTTTGAGTTTTTCCTGGATTGGAACAATGCCTGAGGGAGTAATAGCCCTACCTTTGCTCCTTTCTTACCGAACCTGAGGCATGCGGTGTAGGTTGCGAGGACGCTCAAGTCCTCTTTACTGAAGGCTCTATCTCTGCCTGACATCGCGAACAACCCTAACGGCGGCCAAGACGGACGTATTAGTTTTTTATATTCAGGATCAAGATTTTCCCAGTTCACCCATGGCGGGTTTCCAATAATGAAGTCAAAAGCTCCAAATCCTTCCAAACGTACTGCCTCGTATATAGAGAGACACTGCAACTCTTGATCATCAGTTTTGCCATCGACAGAAAACCATGCATGAAGTGGAATACGCACGTCATGCCATTGATGATCGTCAAAATGCGCGATCACCGTTCCCTTCTCAAAAATGTTCGATTTACTGACGTTTTCGGTGGCGCATTGGACTCTAAATAGTCCCATAAGGAGAGTTCTTTCTGATAACGGAAGGTCAGCGGAAATTTTTTCCGAGATGAGGCCCTGGTCTACGAAGACGGAATCAGCCCATACAATATTTTCTTTATCGGAAACTCCACCCGTTAGCAATCCACAGATTGCAGCATGCAAATACCTTGAAATGACATAAGATCCCAGATTTTTTTCGACTCCGAAAACCCGATCTTTAAAAACACCGCCAATCATTTCTTTCGAGGCGTCACCGCATTCAATAATGCTAAGACCATTTGCTAGCAGCGCGGAGAAGAAAGCTCCCAACCCGCAATTTGGCTCGAGTAGTGTTTTTGAGGGAGATGTAAAGACCTCATGTGCTGATGAGTTGTTAATTACGTATTTGCACAAATCTGGCGGGGATAAATAAGCGCCAAGCGTATGACGAATGGCCTTTGGAATTAGTGTGTGGTAGATATCCCTTAGGGGGTCATTTGAAAGCAGATCAAGAAGTTCATCTCGATCGACTTTCGTTAGTTCTTTTTTCAATTCAAGGGAAACCTCTAAAGTTGAGGTCGATGGTTCAGACTCCCACCACTCAAATATCCGTGATGCTGCATTTGAAACAATTCCAGAATTAACTGCCGCGCAACATAGCTCTTTTGAGATAAAGGCCATCGCTGTTTCAACAATAAATATAAACTGGTACGGATCAGCTTCACTTCTAGCGCCAAGCACGCCTTCAAATGCCGCCGCCGTCACTTCTTTCTTGCGCCCGATCTCGCCATTGCTGGCAATCCAGTATTTTTTCCATGCCTGGAAACTTCTGAATCTTGAGCTACTTTTCTCTTTTTGTAGATCCTCGCAGAATGCTTTGATACCTACAAGAAGCACCTGTTCTAAGCGCTGGGATGAGCTTGCAAGCGCGGTACATGCACCACTTCTCGATGATATTACTTTGGATTTCATTGATAAATTTCCTCTGCTAACGGCGTTGTATCAGGCTACTTCTTCTCGCTGTTAGCAAGGGAATCGTTGCTGGCCATATGAGTGGGCATGTCAGAAGTGTGGCTTTTCGGAGGGGGTGTCACTTTGGCGCACGATACGCAAGGATCTTCAGCTTTGTCGCCTGATAGATAAACCTGTGCGTTTTTCAAAAACCATTCCTTCAAAGTGAACCCATCGCGAACCAGTGCTGCGTACAGCTCACGCTTTACGTCTGGGTCAACCTCGATGACGATTCTTCCGCTGCTGCCGATGCTCATAGGGAACTCGTGACAATGTAATGTGATGAATGTTACATTACATCAAGGAGAGGTGGAAGCCAAGGCCGATCTTGGCTGTGCTGATGATGGAGCGCGGCGACCAAGGCTTGGGAAGCGCATCGGTCAGCGCTTTCTGTCCATGAACGTCAATTGAGGATGCTATGGCCCGCTATTCAGAGCGCGACACAACCAAGATCTACCTTGCGGCTGATGCCTTCCGGATCAACTGCCTCCTGCGCGATGGTTCGCTGCTGTTTTCCGACGCCTCTGTTTGGCGTCCTGACGTGCTGGATCTCATCCACAAAGCCTTCGTCGCCACCCCTGATGAGGGCGACCGGACGTTCATCGACAAGTTTGAAAACATCGCAGGGGGATGAGCATGCATCCACTCGAAGCCGACTTCAGGGAGTGGTCCAAGCCACCCACGGCGACCGAAGAACAGCGCTGCACGAGCGCGGAGAACGTCGTGCGCAACGCAATCCGCTCCTATCCGGCTTTCACTACCAGAAACATCCAAGTGTTCGCGCAGGGTTCGTACCGAAATGGGACAAATGTTCGCGCCAACAGCGATGTCGATATTTGCGTGCGGTGCATGGATGTGTGCTTCTTCGACCTCCCCGCCGGTTACTCGAAATTTAATGTCGGCCTCGTTGATGCTAACTACACCTACGCCGAGTTCAAGAACGACATCGAGCGGGCACTTACAAGATATCTCGGAGCCGCAGCTGTCTCCCGTGGAAACAAGGCCTTCGACCTTCATGCCAATACGTACAGGGTTGATGCGGATGTTGTTCCAACGTTCGAGCATCGCCGTTACCACGTGCAGGACGGCAGATACACCTACATATCGGGAACTGAGCTACTCCCGGATGACGGCACGAGGATCATCAACTGGCCCCACCAAAATTACGAAAACGGCACATCGAAAAACAACGCGACAGGAA
>JAUMYU010000012.1:0-20074 GCA_030528485.1 Comamonadaceae bacterium | reverse complement strand
GGAAACCAATCTCGGTGTTGGGCCGATCGTTGCCTACCTTGTAATCCGTCAGACATTCTCCACGCTGAGCGTTCGTATGCTCACGGCCGAATCGACTTCTGAGCTTGTTGCCGCCGAGATCAACAAGGCAAGCGATGGAACTTACCGCCTCGCGGCAGTTTATCGGAACGAACCTAAGCTCTCGGTTCGCGACCGCAGCCCAATTCACTACGGCGCATTCGTGCTTGATGTGCAGGGCGACCCCGCCAAGGATCTCGTTGGTCACTACTGGACCGATCGGAACACACGCGGAGAGGTATGTACGCTGGCGCGTCATGGCTCGATTGCAAACTCGTTTAAGGATGCGCGGACGCTGTTACCGCCACCCGACGCCGAACCGGCGCAGGGCACTACAAGCGAACGGCAGTTGCAGCCATGAGCCAGCACTTGATAAAACTGTTCATGTGGGGATATCAGCAGCACTACAGGTTCAGTGTCGAATATTTACTAAAGCTGACCCTCCAGGCACTCGGCGCGGAGGATGCGGGTGAAAAATGCCTGCTTGTAGGTGTGAAGATTCCTGGCGCAAAGGTAGCTCACGACGTTTGCGTCGAGCCGGAGGATGACCAATGGCCGGTTGCTCTGTTCGCCAACCTCCTTCCTGCCATTGACGAACAGATCAAGAACCATCCGTTGAACAACATTTTCTATGGCGATGAGCCGAGAATGCGAGACAAACCAGAGAACATCCGGCGCGACTCTGTCCGTAAGGCAGTCCAGGATGCCCTCGTGCCCTACGATGCTCAAGCGAGTGTGCGTTCTTTTGCAGGTTCACCTGCTCCCGTCGACGGATACTACGTTGTCCCAGTTCTCCAGATTCCGAACGCTTTGTTCGAGCGTTTCCGCCCTCTCCGCGAACCCGTCACCGATGGCCGCTATATCGGTGTCCCCAGCTTAATTCACGCGGCAATTAACGAGGTTCTAAGCGAAGCGTATGATGAACTACTACGTCCAGATCCGGGTCGTTACATCAGCACTAGGTTGGCTTCTGCCGAAGAGATCGTAAACCGAGCGGCATCCAAATTCATGTATACGCCTGGCATTGCGATTGGCGGAAAATCCTATGTTGGCCATAACCTGTTCGAACGGTTTAATCTGGCTTCATCGTTAATGTATGAGGGAGTCGAGGGCAAGGGGCGAATGCTGCTGACCACGCTTGACAACGACGCTGTCAATGTTGCACTGGCGCTGGAAGATCCAGTACCGTTCGGCGAGCCACGATGGGCACGTAAGATTTTGCAGATGGCATCGGCAGAAACGGCTCTGCTTGCCAGCACCGAAAGCATCCTCGGTCTCGGTAGCATTGCGGAGGGGGCCGACCCTTGGATTACACAGAACATCTTCGAGGTCAAGTTTCATGACCACTACCATTGGAGCTTGTCGTGCGGTAAAGAAGTCCTTCTTGTGAGCAGGTATGGGGTGCCATCTCTCCCCAGGGACAAATTTCCAAGGGCCCGACTACTCGACACATTTCAGCGGCTATTCCCTGAAGTGAATGCTGTAGATGTCGATAGCTTCACCGCCTTGTTCGACACAGCCATTGAACAACGTCGCGGCAGCATGCTGGTAGTCGCGCAAGATGCGGCTGCTGAGGCCGTACGACTCTGTAGCCAAGGGACGAAGATTGTTCCGACAAAGTTGACCCCTGATCTGTACCGACGCGTCAGCAATATCGACGGCACGATCATTATCGACCCGCAGTGCAACTGTCATGCAGTCGGCGTTATCCTGGACGGTTCGGCGAATGATCGTTGCACCCCATCCAGAGGGGCCCGTTACAACTCGGGTATCAGGTACGTTGCGGCATCGGCGACACCGCGCCTTGCGATCGTCGTCTCGGACGATAGAACCGTAGACGTGATTCCGATCCTACACCCGCGAATTCGTCGAAGCGTGATTGAGGCGCAAATTGCAAAGTTGGAGGCATCCTCGATAGAAAATCACCATGGGCCGATTGACTGGCTCGACACGCACCGCTTCTACCTCGACCAAACACAATGCGACCGCATCAACGCGGTACAGAAAAAGTTGAACAGTGCACCAAGAGATGTTGGCGAGATAAGAATCCTGCGCGCTGAGTTCCACCCAGACCCGCTGTGCACTGCGGAGTACATCGAACCAGAGGCTAGCACATGACGGCCTGGCAGCTCCGGGATGGGCAACCTGTACGTTAGCAAGCAGCGTTGAATGTGTCCGTTCGTTCGACCGCGCACTGGTAACCAGCGTCACTATCGAAACGGCCAAATCGTCGAATTCACGCCCTCAAGGCCAAGGCGTTACCATCCGGCTCGGATTGCGGACGCGGGCTCGGTTCCGTGTTCCGCCACCAATACCTGAAAACCCAACCCTTATTATCGGTTGGTTTTTTTTCTGCCCGCTGCGCCAGTGCTGGCGCGGTTTCGGGCGCTGGCCTCTTTAGCGGCATCCCTCTGGCGGTGCCCATTTCCGGGCCGTTTGGCCACCACGTGGCGGTCGTCCGGGTCAGGGAGATGGATCGACGGAATCAGGTACCCGCCAACTTTAAAAATGTGGTGAACACGAAGCTGTTGAAGATGGCTTCGTTGTCCGTGCGTACCACTCGGGGCTTGCCATATTGGCCAATGGCCAGGCACAGATGCCCCAGCAGCGTCCAGCTGCGTTTGTTGATCAGCGTGGTGAGCCGAATGCACAGCCGCGAGCCGTGATCGAGAATGCCCAGGCATGCTTGCGGTTTGCCGCACGCGGCAACATGGGTCACGTCCATGGCCCAGATGGCATGGGTGGGTAGTGCTTTGGATGTTTGGCTGCGCAAATCGCGTGTGAGGTTCAGCAACTCCAACTGATGCGTTTGGATGCCTGAGCAACAGCAATTTCCCCCTCACCGCAGAAACCAAACCTTACGGCGTGACGCCAGCGGCGAACTGCTGCAAGCGTTGCCCCTCAGCCCGAGCCGCGGTCAACAACTGGTTCCAGTCGTCAGGAGGATGAGTACTTTCCAGCATCTTGCGGAACACCCGGTAGGTGTCGTCGTGGCTCTCGTAGGCGCGCTTGGTGTCCTCGTCGTTAACCCACGCGAACACGATCAGCTTGCTGGGCGCGTGATAACGAAAGAACAATCGGTACTGCTGGAAGAACTTCGCGCGGAACCAGTGCTTGTGATCGTCGCCAAGGGCGCTGCCTTGGCGATACTCCGGTCGGGCCGGATCTTGCGGGACAACATCAAAGGCCAACTTCGTGATGGCCGCCAATCGCTTGCTGGCGTTCTTTTTCACGTACCCGATCGGGTCCTTTTGCTTCAAGACCTCGACCTGTTGTGCCAGCGCTTCAATCTGTGCAAGAAGCAGCGGATGGGCAAAGACCGTCCAACCATGAACGACCAAGGGTGCGGGCTTGCCCGTGCCCATTCATCGTCTGCTGACAGGGCTGCATCGAGATCGACTTCGACGCCGCCAACCAGGGACTGCAAACGCTGGACGAGGGAGGCCTCCACAAATTGCAGGCGCTCGGGATGGTTGGCAATGCCCCGTGCCAGGAAGCCTAGGAACTGTCTGAGCACCGGGTTGTCGCGCTTGCCGAGCTTGAGGGCACGACGCACGGTTTCCGGCACCGTGGTCTGGTAGCGGTCGGTCAACGCGGATTGGACTTCCAGGGTGGTGGGCATGGCGCTCGTCGATCAAAGAGGTGGACGCCTTCAACGCAAGTGCATTGCCCGCCGAATCCTCAATGGGTCGAAATCGCGTCCGGTGACAGCCAGCAGTGGGAGCGTAGCCGCTCTTCGGCAATGGCAAGCTGGCGCGGGGTGAACTGCTACTTACGTGCATTCCAGTTATAGACCTGACGTTCTACGCTCTTGTGCTGCGTGGCCCCCTCGCGGCTTATCACCCAATGCACTGTGGCGAGGAGTTCTAGCCCGTAAGGTGATTCGAAGCCCGCGACTAGCTTAGTTACGCGCTCGAAACGGGCGCGACTGATGTCATGCTGATCCAGATACTTCTTGGCGTCTTCCACCGCACCGGGCACCAGCGTGAGCGGCTTGTCTGGCTCATCGCCGCCATCGGCATAACCCACGATCAAATGGCCTTCCACCGCCTTCAGCACATGCCGAAGGTTCTCGGCGTAAGAACCTGTTCACGATCTTTTGAGGATGAGCGCTAGGAAAGCGAGGTGAATGAACTGCAAGCTGGTATTGAGCAGGCGTTCGCAGTGCTTCCACAGCCTTCTGTTCTTGTCCAACCAGGCAAAGCTGCGCTCAACAATCCAGCGTTTGGGCAGCACCTTGAACGTGTGCAGCTCGCTTCTTCTGGCAATCTGCACCTGGACGTGCTCTCCCAGTATGGTTTGTACGTTCTGTGCAAAGGGCCGGCCCACATAGCCACTGTCACACAGCAGGGCTTGTACCCGGCTCAAGCTCTTTGCACTGTGCCACAAGGCTTGCAATGCACCTTGGCGATCGGTCACATTGGCCGTTGTCACAGCGATCGCATGGGGCAAGCCCTGAGTATCCACCGCAATAGACGCTTGATGCCTGAGACTCTCTTGCCTGCGTCATAGCCTTTGTGACGGGCGGTGTCACTGTTCTTCACGCTTTGCGCGTCCACGATCAAGTATGCGCTGCATGCGTTGCGCGCCTGTCTCTCTCGGGCCGCGCCAACTTGATTTTTTTAAAGCCCGCTCAAGCAGGCTCACCCCTTCAGCATCCACTTCGCTGCACTTGGCAAAGTACGCATATACCGTTCGCCATTTGGGAAAGTCGCTGGGTAAAGCTCTCCATTGGCAGCCTGTGCGCAGCAGGTACAGCACCGCGCAGAACACCTCATACAGATCGACCGTGCGCGGCTTGGTGCGTTTGCGTGCCTGCTCCAGGATTGGAAGGATCTGTTTGAACTGCTCACGGCTGATGTCACTGGGGTAGGTTCTTTGGCGCATGGCCTCAGTATGCTCGAAAAAAAGATCGTGAACAGGCTCTGAGGCTCCTAATGCTCTGCATTTATGTTTCATCCAGCGCCTCCATTTGGATGATACGCTTGAACTCGACCAGCACATCGGGGTATTGCCTGGACAGAAAGCGGTGCACGGCTTGATTGCCGATCAGCTTGCCGAGATAGCCTCGGGCCAGTACGAGAAACAGCACATCTTGGCCGTAGGATTTTTCAACGAGCTTGAGCTGCCCATGGATATTGTTCATTTCACGCTCCATCTTGGCCATCTGATCCGCAGTCACACCACGGATTTTCCGGGGCTTGCTTTCGCCAGCCAGCAGGTGCGGCGGTGTGGCCGCCAACAAGGCCGTGGCATAGGCGACGGTCATGTTGTTGGCCGCGAACATCAGCTCCAGGCACTCGACCTGACGAACAGGCTTGAGCTTGCGCAGCACCGCGCTCATGCTCACGGAAAAATGCTGATCCTTCAGCATTTCAATGGCTTCGGGGCAGATGCCTTCGAGTAGCTTCACCTTTTTGTGGATCAGGCTGATGTCCACGTTCAATGCCTTGGCCAGACGCTCAGGCGTTACCCCTCGCTCAACTGCGCGCCGGAGCATTTTGTGCTCCTGAATGGAGGAAATGCGGTTGACCCTGTTGTTGTAGGTGTAGCTCTCATCGTCCGTAGCGATCAGGCACGGTGCATCCACATGGCCCAGCTGTTTCAGCGCGAGCAGGCGCAAATGGCCGTCGAGCAAAACATATTGGCCGCCAGCCTTGTCAGGCTGGCTCACGCTCAGTGGCTCGATCAGGCCAACCGCTTGCATTGAAGCCACGATCTGTTTGAACTTGCGCGAGGCATGCAGACTTTCCGCGGGCTTGCGCGATGGCCATATCTGGTCCAGCGAAAGCGTGACCGGTTCCGGGATGAAGCCCAATGGCGGCCGGCTCATGTGACATACCCTCCCGAGGCGATGCGTTCCGCCAGTTGCTTGGGCAGGGTGTCCAGCCCTTCGGCTCGCAATAAATTCGAAAAATGCTCATCCGCCAGCAGTTGGCGCAGGGCCTCAATGACGAACAGCGAGCATTGTTGGGCGAGAGAGGCTTTTTTGACCAAGAGCTTGTGCCGTTTCACTTCCTGCTGGTAATTGCGCACCAGGCTGGAGGCGGTGACGGGGGCCACTTTTCGCCCAGGCCCATGCGCCAGTGTTTTGCCGATGGTGTGACGCCGCTGGAGCACGCGCCGCGTCTGCAACAGTTGGCTTCCACGCAACTGACCGCTTTCATAGGCTTGCTGTAATGCCGCTTGCACAGTCGCTTCATCGCTCGTGCCAGCGATGGTGATGGCCACGTTGAGCGGCACTTTCCCGGCTTCAACGGCAGCCAGCAGCCGTTCCTCGCCTTTCTCGAAAAGAAGCACGATGCCTTTGATGTAGTCAAGGCTCAGCCCGGTCTTTTGCGCAATGGCGCGCTTGTCATAGCCTTGCTTGCGCAGGCGCTCAATGCCACCCAGCAATTCAAGCGCGCTGCATTTGCGGCGTGCGATGTTTTCCGTCAGGCTCATGATGAAGGCATCCTCATCATTGACAGAAACCACCAGCGCCGGAATTTCTTTTTCGCCAAGCGCATGGAAGGCCTTGAGGCGGCCCTCGCCGCAAATCAGCAAATAGCGTTTACCGTCTTCCAGATTGTCCCGGGGGGTGACCGTGACGGGTTTTTTCAAACCGAGCTGCTTGATGTTACCCACGATTTCTTCGAACACGCGGCTGTTGCGGTCGCGCGGGTTGAGCACCGAAATCTGGTCGATGGGGATCATTTGCAGATTGGGAGGCGGGCGTCGTCTGCTCATGCCGCCCTCCGGACCCGGCTGCGCTCAGCCATGCAGTAAAGGTAATCCAGGCTGTCAAAGCGGTAGCTCTCAAACTCCAGGCCGTTGTAATCCGCCAGTTGAATGCGGCGCTGGCCAAAGTCCAGACGAGGCAACAGGTAATAGTCCAGCGGGGCCTGGTTGCTTTCGTTGAGCCGCACGGCCACCGTGATATCGGGAGCCAGACTGGTGTCAAAACGCACTTTCCAGCGATGGCGCCCGTTGTCCAGCCACTGGCAGCGGGAGAGCACAAGAGAAACCGTGAACTCGCCGTTGACGGTCAATAGCTCCGTGGCGGGATCGCGCGAAACAGCGCCGCTAACCTTGGCGATCATCTTCTCGGTCAGGCTGACAATCTCCGGGTGCAGGCGGCGCAAGAACTGGTTGACCTCCAGATACCGATAGTCCCTGTCTGGCGTGAAGCCAACAGCCTGATAAGCACGTATCAGGCCACCAAAGCGATGGGCATAGGCTGCGGCCGATGGCAAGCCTTCCGCCTCGTCAATGATCAAGCCAGAAAGGTAGCCCCGCTGCTGGAACAGGCGACGCAGCTTGTCGATCAACTCCTCATCGCTGAAGCGGTGCGCCCTTGCGCGCAAGATACCCTGGGCCGTAAAGAACAAATCGGCTGGCACGATGCCTGCGAACGCACCCTCCTTTCTGATCCACATCCCAGGCTGATTGAGCACCCGCAGCTTCTTGAGCTTGAAGGATCGCCGGTTGTAAACGTTGTTGCCAACGTACTTCTCGTTTGACAGCACCTCGCGCACGGTGGCACGGGTCCACTCGCGCCCCAGATCGGTCTGGATGCCTTGGGCGTTGAGCCTGGCGGCGATCTCCGATTCAAACAGACCGTCCTCCACGAACCAGCGGTACATCTGGTTGACGATGGCGACTTCTTCGTCCGGCCCAGGCTGCAAAATCACACGGTCGGTTTGCAGGCTCTTGCGTTCGCCGCGCGAAAGCTGCCCCTTGATTGCGCCCGATTGATCGACCAGCACACGGCGCAGCCCAAAGCCTGCTGGCCCGCCTTGCCTGAATCCCAGCTCGATCAGGCGGCACTGCCCGGCAAACACCTTGGCCGACAACTCGCGGCTGTATTCGCCAGCCATGGCCCGTTTGACACCCTTGACGATGGTGGATACTGAGGATCCGTCGTTTTCAAACTGCTCCGCGCAATAGGCAACCTCAATCCCGGCACGGCGGCAGATGTACTCGTAGTAGGCGCTTTCATCCGCATCCTGAAACCGGCCCCAACGGCTGACGTCGTAAACCAGAATGATCTGAAAATCCGCGTTTCCGCATTGCACATCCGAAATCAGTTGTTGAAGCGCTTGCCGTCCGTCGATGCGCAAACCGCTTTTGCCTTCATCGGCATAGGTGCAAACAATTTCAATATTTCGGCGATCCGCATATTCACGGATTTTCTCACTCTGATTTTCGGTTGAGTATTTCTGATGCTCGGTGGACATGCGCACATATTGCGCAGCGCGCAATGGCGATTTTTCTTTCCGGATGTCTTCAGAAGGAATGGCTGTTGGCATAAAAAACCTGGCATCTCATTATTCATGATGCTCCCGGCCCTCTCGTTGCTTTCATCAATGCGACGCAGTTGCAAGGCGGCTGTACCCGCGCTTGAATGCATTGCCATAGCGAGGCCACCGAGAACAGGCGACAAATTTACAGATTAATCACCCAATGTGTCGATCCTGTCATCTCTTGACACATCCATCTTGCATGAACCCATTCAGCCGACAGGCGTGATTTTTACAATCCACGAGTTGCCATCGCTTTGGCCGATTCTGACAATGCGATAAATTCCATCGGGAAATTCGAACACATCCATTTTTACAAGATGATTAATTGATGGCTGTTTTTGGAGGTGCTGCCGCCTGCTGTTTTTCTGTCTCTTTTCTGGTTTTTCAGCGCGGTATTTTTGCCAGTAACCAGAATTGCGCTCTGACCATGCTTTCTGTGCCGCCCGCTGGTTGCCCCGGTAATCGGGATCGGTTTGCAGCTTGGTGCGTTGCCACTGGCGCTTACGCGCTTTTTGGCAATCTGGCGAGGAACAGTAGGTTTGTCCAGGAACTTGAGGGCGTGGTGTGAAAGTGTGGCCACAGCAGGCGCAAAGGCGAGTCGTCATTTGAAATCTCCATGCAAAAACTGCATGGAAACCGAGCGACGCTGCGGGCTACACACATTTGTTAGGCCCACCTCTCGTCTTGCTTTCAAGGCGAGTGGTCATGCCATGCCCAGCGAAAGAGCGTTGCCTGCTTTGTTAACCCACACAGGTCGATAATCCCCCGCTTTTTCCGCCCTCGTTGTGGGGGCGTTTAGTTCCTTTTCGCCATGTCCGAGTCCAGCCCGCCCAAGCGCCAAACGCTCTCCCTGCCCCCCAAAGATGCCCGTGCGGAGTCCGCCGCAGGTCGGCAGCCTCGCCGTGCCGCCTTGCGGCCTGGCCCCGGCGGCAAGCGGTTGCGCAAAGGCGCGGAGGCGACCAGCCCAGGCGGGTTGAAGAAAGGGCCAAACAGCGGGCAAAAGCCCGGCAACGGCGGGGCAACGCAGCGCCAGTCGGCCAATGGCGCGGGGCGCGCTGCATTCACGCGGCCTGCCGCCTCGTCGGCGCGGCCTGCATCGGGCCGCGCGCCAGCCAGTCTCTCCCCGGCCGGGCGCACTGCCAAGCCCAAGCGTCCGGCTTCGCCTGCGGGCCAGTCCCAGCCGTTTGGCGCGGCGCGCACGGTAGGAACCGCCAGTGCGGGAGCGCGATCGGGCGCGCGCACGGGGAGCGGCGCTGCCCGGCCCGCGTCCACAAGCGGCCCGAATGCCCGGACGGGCGCTGCACGCCACCGCGCGGGTGATGCGCGCGGTCGGCCTGCGCAGCCTTTGGCCGCATCGTCGCGTCCGCCGCAACGCCAGGGGGATCGCCCGCAAGCGCAACGGCAGGCGCGACGCTTTGAGACGGCGGCAGCACCAACACAACCGCCAGCACAACCGCCAGCGCCTAGCCCAATCGGCCGGACGAACCGAGCGAACCAGGGGGCGGACGCCAGTGCATCAGCCCCTCACTCCACCGCCCCGCACACCCCCCTCCCCCCTCAGCAGGCCCGGGGCGTGCGCCTGAACAAATATTTGGCGGATGCCCAATGGTGTTCGCGCCGCGAAGCCGATGAATGGGTGGAGAAAGGCTGGGTGCGCATCAATGGGCAACCCGCCCAAATGGGGCAGCGGGTGCTGCCGGGCGATGTGGTGGATGTGACGGATCTGGCCCGCGCCCGCCAGGCCCGGCGCGCCACCATCGTGCTGCACAAGCCGGTGGGCTATGTCAGCGGCCAGGCCGAGGATGGCCACACGCCTGCGCTGCGGCTCATCACCCACGCCAACCAGTGGATGCCCGCGCATGGCGGACGGCGCGGCGCGCCCGCCTCGCTCAAAGGCTTTGCCCCGGCGGGGCGGCTGGATATCGATTCAACGGGCCTGCTCTTGCTCACGCAAGACGGCCGTCTGGCCCGGCGCATCATTGGCGAGGACAGCACGATTGAAAAGGAATATTTGGTGCGCGTGAGTTGGCGCTCGCCCACGGGCGAGGAGGTGAGCGAAAACGTGCAGGCAGCCTTCCCCGCCGAGGGCTTGCAGCGGCTGCGCCACGGTTTGGAGCTGGACGGCAAAGCGCTGCTGCCCGCACAGGTCGATTGGCAAAACCCGGAGCAGTTGCGCTTCGTGCTGCGCGAGGGCAAGAAGCGGCAAATCCGCCGCATGTGTGCGCTGGTGGGGCTGCATGTGACGGCGCTCAAGCGCGTGCGCATCGGGCGCTTGCCGCTGGGCCAGCTCCCCCAGGGCCATTGGCGCTATCTGGCCGATGACGAGGCGATTTAGATACACTTTTATTTCAAATCAAAAGAAATAAAATAATGCCATTTCGGCATGATGGTATTGGTATTAATTTTACTTTGATTTGTAAATAGAAGAAGGGGAAGGCATTGCGGCGCGCAACAAGGTAACAAGTCGCAGCAGGCTGCGGCCGAGGCTGGCGCGGCGGTGGCTTTGGGGCACAATCCGGCCCGGTGCGGCAAGGGCGCGTTCATGCCCGAAGCCCGCGCAGAAATGGGAAAACACATGAATCAGCATCGTTTGTCGCCAGGCGCGCCAGCCCCGGCGATCACACGCCGCAGCGCCCTGGCAGCCGTTGTGGCGACGGGCGCGGCGCCGCAACTGTTGGCCCAAAGCCCCACTGTGCTTATCACCGGGCACAACTCGCAGCATCCCATTGGCATCGCCAGCTTCCGCGGCGAGGAGCAGTCGCCCCAGCGCCTCTCGCACATCATCCGCGCCGATCTGGAGCGCAGCGGCTCGTTCAGGAATATCGACGCTGGCGGCATCCCGCTCGATGAGCAAGCCCGCCCGGATATGAACGTCTGGCGCCAGCGCGGGGCGAGCTGGCTTGCCGCAGGCAGCGTCACCCGCCTGGGCGATGGCCGCTACGAAGTGCGCTTTCGCCTGTGGGACACCACCCGTGGCGATGCGGGGCAGGATTTGGGCGGGCAAAGCTACGTCGTCGCGCCCGCCGATTTGCGCCTGGCCGCGCACCGCATTGCGGACTTCATTTACGAGAAGGTCATGGGCAAGCCGGGCATCTTCTCCACCCGCATCGCCTACGTCACCAAAGCCGGTCGCTATTCGCTGTGGGTAGCCGATTCGGATGGCGAAAACGCCCAGGCGGCGCTGACCAGCCCCGAGCCGATCATCTCGCCAGCCTGGTCGCCCGACGGACGCCAATTGGCCTACGTCTCGTTCGAATCGCGCAAGCCCGTGGTCTATGTCCACAACGTGGCCACCGGCCAGCGCCGTTTGCTGGCGAACTTCCGCGGCTCCAACAGCGCGCCCGCCTGGGCGCCCGATGGCAGTCGCCTGGCCGTCACCCTCACGCGCGATGGCGGCTCGCAGCTCTACACCATCGCCGCTGGCGGCGGCGAACCACGGCGCCTGATGCAAAGCCTGGGCATCGATACCGAGCCAGTCTATTCCGCCGACGGCCAATACATTTACTTCGTCAGCGACCGCGGCGGCGCGCCGCAGATCTACCGCATGGGCGCTGCTGGCGGCAGCGCGCAGCGTGTCACGTTCTCTGGCAGCTACAACATTTCCCCGTCCGTCAGCCCCGATGGGGCCTACCTGGCCTTTATCTCCCGCACCGGCGGCTACCGCCTGCACGTGCAGGATTTGGCCTCGGGCCGCGTGCAATCGCTGACCGACACCTCGGCCGATGAACACCCCAGCTTTGCTCCCAATAGCCAGTTGATCGTCTATGCCACGCGGCAAGGCGGCGCCAGCGCATTGATGACCACCACCGTTGACGGCAAGGTCAAGGTGCGCCTCGCAGCCAAGGGAGGCGAAATCCGCGAACCGGCCTGGGGGCCGCTGTTGCGGTAATCCCAGGGGGCTGGCGGCGCCGTCCGCGTTTTTTGCGTTGTCGAGTTCACGCACCCAAGTGCTTTTCAGAGGAGAGAAGTCCATGTTGACTTTGAAAAAAACCATCGCTTATTCCATGCTGGCCGCCGCTGTGGCGTTGGCCGGTTGCAGCTCCAAAACCAAGCTGACCGATCAGGCCCAGGCGGGCACGGGCACACCCACTGGCGCTTACGACCCCAACCAGGGCGCGCAAAGCACGGTGCCGGGGTTTGACGTTTCCATGTCCAGCCTTCCGGGCCAGGGGCCTGTCAACGTCTCGCACACGATTTACTTCGACTTCGACAGCTACGTCGTCAAGCCCGAATACCAGGCCACGCTGCAACAGCACGCCGAATTCATGCGCGCCAACCGCAACATCACCGTCGCCCTGGAAGGCCACACCGATGAGCGTGGCGGCCGCGAATACAACCTGGCCCTGGGCCAGCGCCGCGCCGCAGCCGTGCAGCAAACCCTGGAGCTGATTGGCGTATCCGCCGCGCAGCTTGAAGCCATCAGCTACGGCAAGGAAAAACCCAAAGCCATGGGCTACAACGAGGATGCGCACGCGGAGAACCGCCGCGTCGAGATCCGCTACAACAAGTGATGGTCATGAAGCGATTTGCGGCACCGTCATTGGGCGCCATTGCAACAGCGGCCGCGCTGTTGTTGCCTGGCGCAGCCTACGCTTTGTTTGAGGATGGCGATGCCCGGCGCGCCATCCTTGACCTGCGCGCCCAGGTGGACCAGTTGCACAAGGCCGACCAGGGCGCTATCGCCGAGATCCAGCAAGTGCGCTCCATCCTCATGGAGCTGCAAGGGCAAATCGGCGTCTTGCGCAACGAAGTGGCGAGCTTGCGCGGTCAAAACGAGGAATTGCAGCAAAACCTGCGCCGGGCCGAATCGCGCCTTCAGGCGTTTGAGGCCCAGCCCGCGCAAGGCGGTGACGCCGCATCGGCGGCCGCACAGCCCGCCGAGCAACAAGCCTTTGAGGCCGCGCTGGAACACTTGCGCAAAGGCCAATACCAAGGCGCGCGCGATGCGTTCCGGCAATTCCTTGCGCAATACCCCGACAGCAGCTACGCGCCTTCGGCCCAGTTCTGGCTGGGCAATTCGCTGTACGCCACGCGCGAGTACTACCGCGCCATTGAAACCTTCAACGCCATGCTCAGGCAAGCGCCGCAGCACGCGCAAGCGCCCGATGCGGCGCTGGCCATTGCCAAATCGCAAATCGAGCTGAAAAACGTGGCCGGTGCGCGCCAGACCCTGCAAAACCTCGTCAAGGTCTATCCCAACTCGTCCGCCGCCAAGGAAGCGCGCGAAAGCCTGACCCGCCTGAAATGAGCGCAGGCCCGGCATTGAAAGCGCCGCAAGCTGCGCCACTGGCCGCACCACCGGCACAGGCGGCGGCGCTGCCGCCTGATGACGCCCAATGGCAGCGCCGCTTTGGCGGCCTGCAACGCCTCTATGGCGTGGCAGGCGCGGCGCGGCTGCACGCGGCCCATGTGGCTGTTGTTGGCATTGGCGGCGTCGGCTCCTGGGCCGCCGAGGCGTTGGCGCGCAGTGGCGTCGGGCGCATCACGCTGATCGATCTCGATCACATTGCCGCCTCCAACATCAACCGCCAAATCCATGCGCTGACCGATACCCTGGGCCAGGCCAAGGTGCAGGCCATGCAAGCGCGCATTGCCCAGATCAACCCGTTGTGCCAGGTGCAGTGCGTGGAGGAGTTTCTGGACGAAACCAACACCGCCACATGGCTGGGCCGCGCGGAGATCGATGCAGTCATTGATGCCTGCGACCAGGTGCGCGCCAAAGCCGCCATCGCACGCTGCATGGTGGCGCAGAACCGCCCCTTCATCGCCGTGGGCGCGGCGGGCGGGCGCACCCAGGCGCACAAGGTGGAGGTGCAGGACTTGGGCCTGCTCACCCACGATCCCCTGCTGGCGCAATTGCGCTATCGCCTGCGCCGTTACGACGGCTTTCCCCGGCAGGGCAAACCCATGCGCGTGCCTTGCGTGTTCAGCCGCGAACAGGTCAAAACCGCGCACGCCAGTTGCGCTGCGCAGCAGGAGGGCAGCCTCAATTGCGCGGGTTATGGCTCGTCCGTTTGTGTGACGGCGACCTTTGGCATGGTGGCAGCGGGCTGGGTGATTGAAAAAATGGTTGCCGACGCCAAAAAATAGGCTACAATGCGCGGCTTCCGGCAGTTCATGCTGTTTGGAGAGAGATAACGGGTCGTTAGCTCAGCTGGTAGAGCAGCGGACTTTTAATCCGTTGGTCACAAGTTCGAATCTTGTACGACCTACCAATCGAGAAAAGGGCTTGCGCCATCACTGGCGCAAGCCCTTTTTCCATGGCAAGCAGGAGAGACGGATGAGCCAGGCCAGCCAGCCCATGCCCAGCATCACCTGGGACGATTTCACCAAAGTGCAATTGCGCGTGGGCCGCGTGCTCCGCGCCGAGGCTTTCCCCCAGGCGCGCAAGCCAGCCTACATCCTCCACGTCGATTTCGGCCCCGAGCTGGGCACGCGCAAGTCCAGCGCGCAAATCACCCACCATTACCAGCCGCAGGATTTGGTGGGGCGGCTGGTGGTGGCAGTGGTCAACTTTCCGAAAAAGCAGATTGGCCCGATCCAGTCCGAATGCCTGGTCACCGGCTTTCACGATGCCGAGGGACACGTGGCTTTGTGCGTGCCCGATAAAGAGGTGCCGCTGGGTACGCGCTTGCTGTGACGCGCTGGCCAAGATGGCCGACCCCGCGCCAGTGCGGGGCCTTGTGGGCGTCAAATGAATTTCAATTCAAAGTAAAATCTATTTAATACCCAAATTGCCGAAACAAGGGCATTTTTTATACCTTGAAATAGAAAATATCCTCAATGCAGGCTATCCGAGCCGGGCGCTTGCGGCAGGATGCGGAAAAAGCCTGTGCCGGCAGAGCCGCGCCGCTGCTCCTCTGGCGTGGAAGGGCGCGCGCTGTGGATGCGCAAGTGCAGTTGCAAGGCCATGCCGGCCAAGGGGTGGTTGCCGTCGAGGACGACATGCTCGGGGTACAGCTCGGTCACCGTCAGCAGCACATCGGGCGGCACCTGCGAGCGCGCCTGCGGCGGCAAGGCGCTGCCCTCGATCACCATGCCTTCGCTCAAGCCTTCGGGGAACAGCGCCAGCTCCTCCAGATACACCAGTTGCTCGTCGTAATCGCCAAAAGCGTCGTGCGGCTCCAGTTGCAAGTCCACGCGCTCGCCCTCGCGCTTGCCCAGCAGGGCCTGCTCGATGCTGGGCAGCAGGTCGATGCCGCCCACATAGAATTCGACGGGCTGCTCCAGCACATCCAGTTCCTCGCCTTGGCCGTCCTTGAGCACCCAGGTCAGCGCCACTACGGTTTTCTTCATGATTTCCATGGGGGCGGATTGTCGCAGTTTGCGCGCATCCACTTCGTTACGGAGGTTCCCTGCCATGCCTTTATCCATCGACGCCCCCCTGGCCCTGCTGGGCGGCCTAAGCCCGGCGCGCTTCATGCGCAAGCACTGGCAGCGCAAGCCGCTGCTGGTGCGCCAGGCCATCCCCGGCTTTGTGCCGCCGGTATCGGCCAAGGCGCTGCTGGCCCTGGCCGCGCGGGAGGATGTGCAATCGCGGCTGGTGAAGCAGACCGGCGCGGGCTGGCAATTGCGCCAGGGCCCGTTTGCGCCCAAACAATTGCCCCCGCGCACGCAAAAAGGCTGGACGGTGCTGGTGCAAGGCGTGGATTTGCACGATGAGGGCGCGCACGCCCTGTTGCAGCAATTTGCCTTCATCCCGCAGGCGCGGCTGGACGATTTGATGATCAGCTACGCCAGCGAGGAAGGCGGCGTCGGCCCGCACTTCGACAGCTACGACGTCTTTTTGCTCCAGGCCCAGGGCCAGCGGCGCTGGCGCATCGGGCGGCAAAAGGATTTGACGCTGCAACGAGGCGTGCCGCTGCGCATCCTGGAGCATTTCGAGCCGGAAGAAGAATGGGTGCTCGAGCCCGGCGACATGCTGTATCTGCCACCGGGCTACGCCCACGACGGCATTGCCCACAGCGGCGACTGCATGACGTATTCCATCGGCTTTCGCTCGCCCCAGCAGGCCGAGCTGGCCACCATCTTGCTTGAACGCCTGGCCGAGCCGGAGGAGCTGGACGAGGACGAAGCCTGCGCCGACGCCAGCAACCCGCACCCCGGCGTGCTCTACCGCGACCCGCGCCAGGAGGCCACCGCCCAATCGGGCGCCATTCCCCCGGCCTTGCAAGACTTTGCGCGCCAGGCCGCCATGCAGCGCCTGCAACAGCCCCATGCGCTGGAGCAAATTCTGGGCGAATACCTCAGCGAGCCTGCCCCGGGCGTGGAGTTCGACGCTGCGGATGCACCCGCCCAGCCCGCGGCGGGGCAAGCGCTGGCGCTCAACCGCAAAACCCGCATGCTCTACGACCAGCACTACCTCTACATCAATGGCGAGAGCTACCGCATGGGCGGCAAAGACGCGCGCCTGCTGCGCCTGCTGGCCGACCAGCGCCACCTGGATGCCAAACAAGCCGCCCGCCTGAGCGAGCAGGCGCAGCAGGTGCTGCAAGACTGGGCCGAGCAGGCGTGGTTGTTTTTCACCCCGAGGGACTGACGATGGCGCCGCCCCCACCCGAAGCCCCTCCTGCCGCTGCCCCAGAGCAGCGCCACACCATCACCGGCATCGCCCAGTGGCGCGAAACACTGCTGGGCAGCTTGGCCGCCGCGCAGCAGCAAGCCTGCCCGCGCATAGTCTGGTGCGACCCCAGCTTTGCCCGCTGGCCGCTCTCCGACACCGAAGTGCTCGACGCCCTGCGCGTCTGGCTGCACCCCCAGCGGCAACTGCTGCTCATCGCCAACGAGTTCGACACCCTCGTGCGCGCCCATCCGCGCTTTGTCGCCTGGCGCCAGCACTGGGATCATCTGGTGCAGGGGCGCAAAGTCGTGCGCCAGTTCGCGGGCGACACCCCCAGCTTCATCCTGGCGGGCACGCAAGCCGCATGGCTCACGCGGCCCGAGTTTTTCACCGGCGTTTACGGTGCAGATCCCGTGCTGGTGCAGCAGGTGAGCGAGCAAGCCGGCGAATGGCTGGACAGTCGCACCGTCAACGGATTCAGCAGCCAGCCGTTGGGACTCTGATTTTTTTGGCCTTGATTTTTCTCACTGAAAGGATTTGCCCATGCCATTGCGTCACATCGCCCCCGCCCTGCTGGCCGCCACCCTCATCGTCGCCTGCGGCAAGAAGGAAGAACCCGCGCCAGCGCCCACACCAGCCCCCGTAGCCCCCGCGCCTGTCACCCCGGCCCCCACGCCCGCGCCAACCCCGGCAGCAGATGCCGCCAAGCAGGCGCTGGAAGACGCCTCCAACGCTGCCAAGGCAGCAGCGGCCGATGCCGCCCAGGCCATGGGCGAAACCGTCGATGCCGCCAAAGAAGCCGCCCACGACGCTGCGCAAGCGGTTGAGAGACAGGTGGACGCCGCCAAAGAGGCGGCAAGCCAGGCCGCACAGGCCACCAGCCAAGCCATTGACAACACCATGCAAGCGGCCAAAGAAATGGCTGCTGACACAGAGCGCGCCGCCAAGAGCATGGCCGCCGATGCGGCCCAAGCCGCTGGCGCGCGCCTGAGCCAGGCAGGCGATGCGCTGCAAAACTCCGCCGCCAAGCTGCAAGAGGCCGAAAAAGCATTGAGCCAAGCCGCTGCGGCCACACAAGCGGCTACCGCAGCGCAAACGCCCGCCGCCCCTGCGCCCGTGCAAATGCCCGCTGCCGGGCAAGCCGCCGCTCAGCCAGCCGTGCCGCCAGCCGTGCAACCAAGCAATGCGCTTGACGCTGCTGCTGACGTGGCCAAGTAAACCCTGCAAAGCAACAACCAGGGCGTATCGCCCTGCCCCAGCGCCTGCTGCCCATGCGCAGCAGGCGCTTTTCTTGTCTGCGTGAAATAATGCGCGCCCTTTGGAAAGCCCCCTACCCTTTAACCCTAGGAGAACCAACGCATGTTGAAGCGGCGAGCAGTACTGACTTCTGGCGCGGCCCTTGTGGCCGCCTGCATGGCGCCTGCGGGCGCGGTGGGCGCCGAGCCTGCGCCGGCGCCCGCACAAGCTGGCGCCGGCGGCAAATCCACCCTCACCATCGGCATGGTGCTGGAGCCTTCGGGGCTGGATCCCACCAGCAACGCCGCATCGGCCGTGGGCGAAGTCACGCTCTACAACATTTACGAGACGCTCACCAAGATCAACCCCGACGGCAGCGTCATGCCGCTGCTGGCCGAGAGCTGGGAAGTCTCCCCCGACCTGCGCACCTACACCTTCCGCCTGCGCCGCGGGGCGCGCTTTCACAATGGCGAGCCGTTCAACGCCAAGGCCGTGCAGTTCAGCTTCGACCGCGCCAAATCCGACAAAAGCACCAACAAGGACAAATCCGTCTTTGCCCAGCTCACCACGGAAGTCATCGACGACTACACCGTGCGCATCACCAATGCCGAGATCGAACCGGAGCTGCTGTTCATCCTCGGCCAGGCCACGGCCATCATCGTCGAGCCCAAAAGCGTGGCCAAAAACGCCAGCGCCCCCGTGGGCACCGGCCCCTACCGCCTGGCGCGCTGGATGCGCGGCACCTCGCTGACGCTCCAGCGCTGGGATGACTACCCCCGCGCCGATCAATTGCCGATCCAGACCGCCGTTTTCCGCTTCATCTCCGACCCCGCCGCCGGCGTGGCCAGCTTGCTGGCGGGCGATGTGGACGTCTTTCCGCGCATGACCTCGCGCGGGCTGGAGCCGTTCAAGAGCAACCCCGCTTTCCAGGTCATCGTCAGCGGCTCGCGCGCCAAAACCATCCTCACCATCAACAACCGCCGCAAGCCCCTCAACGATGTGCGCGTGCGCCGCGCCATTGCGGCGGCCATCGACCGCAAGGCCGTGATCGAAAGCGCGGGCAACGGCTATGGCGTGCCCATTGGCAGCCACTACGTGCCCGGCGCCTTTGGCTACATCGACACCACCGGCATCAACCCTTACGACCTGGACAAAGCCCGCGCCCTGCTCAAGGAAGCGGGCGTGAGCGAGCCGCTGAAGCTGCGCATGACGCTGCCGCCCACGCCCTATGCACGCCAGGGCGGCATCGTCATCGCGGGCATGCTGGCCAAAGTGGGCATCCAGGTGCAACTGCAAAACGTGGAATGGGCGCAGTGGCTGAGCAACACGTACAAAAACCACAACTTCGATCTGACCATGATCTCGCACGTGGAGCCGTTCGATCTGGACAACTACGCCAACCCCGCCTACTACTGGGGCTACGACTCGCAGGCCTTTCGCGATGTGTGGGAGCAAATCCGCAACGCCGTGCAACCCGCCGAGCGCGCCCGCTTGCTGGGCCAGGCCCAGCGCATGCTGGCCGAGGACAGCGTCAACGGCTTTCTCTACCAGCCCCAGTGGGTGACGGTGGCGCGCAGCGAGCTGCGCGGCCTGTGGCGCGATATGCCGGTGTTTGTCAACGATCTCTCCGCACTGCGTTGGGCCAACTGACGGCTTTGATTGACATATTCCATCAAAGGAAAGTCCACTTCGCAACCAGCATGCCCAAACAGGGCGATTTCATTTCCTTTTGATTAATAAAAATCGCGACAAGCCCCTTCACAGATTTACACATCAAAAGAAAACAAACTTAAATCCCCTATTGCCTAAATAGGGGATTATTTTTTCTTATTGATTTGTAAACTTGCAAGACCGCAACACCATGATGCGGCTTTCAGGCGCTGAAGTCGTTTTCCAGAAAACCGTTTTTCTTCGTCACCGCATCCAGCGCCAGCAG
>JAUMYU010000011.1:2085-44199 GCA_030528485.1 Comamonadaceae bacterium | reverse complement strand
ACAGGCTCTCACAGCAAGCCGCTATGTCATTAACCATCCCTACCCTACTCACCCTCAGCCGCATCGCCGCCGTTCCGCTCATCGTGTTGGTGTATTACCTGCCAGCGAGTTGGCTGCAAACAGGCAGCATCCACTGGGCCAACACCATTGCCGCCTGGCTGTTTGTTCTCGTGGCCGTCACCGACTGGCTGGACGGCTATCTGGCGCGCAAATGGCGCCAAACCTCCGCCTTCGGCGCTTTTCTCGACCCCGTCGCCGACAAACTCCTGGTATGCACCTGCTTGCTGCTGTTGCTGCACCTGCACCGCATCGACATCTTTGTCGCCCTCATCATCATCGGCCGCGAGCTCACCATCTCCGCCTTGCGCGAATGGATGGCGCAAATTGGCGCCTCCAAAAGCGTGGCCGTGCACATGGTCGGCAAACTCAAGACCACTGCCCAAATGATTGCCATCCCCTTTTTGCTGTTCGATGGCCGCCTGCTGGGCCTGCCCACCTTGCCGACTGGCCAAGCCCTGCTGTGGCTGGCCGCAGGCTTGACGATCTGGTCCATGATTTATTACTTGCAACAGGCGTTTTTGGAGATTCGCTCCCGTTTGCCTCAGTAGAATCGCGCCCTTTGGGCCGCAGCGCCCCGTCGGCGCGCCACAGGCTTGACAGCGCCCTCAACGGCCTTTTCTAATCGCCCGAACGCGCCCTGGCACACGCCCTGGATGTGATGGATAGCGCCAGCCGTTCTGCCCGCCACCCGCTGCCACTGCTTACCCGACACCACTTTTCACCGACAAAGAGGCATACCGTGAATAAAACTGAACTTATCGAGCACATCGCCAGCACCGCGGATATCTCCAAAGCAGCCGCCTCGCGTGCGCTGGAAGCGACCATTGGCGCCATCCAAACCACGCTGAAAAAGGGCGGCACCGTCTCCATCGTCGGTTTTGGCACCTTTGAAGTCTCTGTGCGCGCCGCCCGCAAAGGCCGCAACCCCAAAACTGGCGAAGAAATAAAAATCAAAAAATCGCGTGTTCCCAAGTTCCGAGCCGGAAAAGCGCTCAAAGATGCCGTAAAATAAGCGGCTTCGATCAGTGGGTGCTTAGCTCAGTTGGTAGAGCGGCGCCCTTACAAGGCGTAGGTCAGCGGTTCGACCCCGTTAGCACCCACCACCACCGATCTTCGTTCCGAAATACATCGCGATAAGCCAACCAAAGCGAGCGACAGGGCGAACAAGCAAAGGGCGACCCACGCGGGATCGCCCTTTTGTTTTATGGCTCGCGCCCAGGCGTTAGCCCCTCCCCCTGCTGGCACGCTCTTTCTCACTCCATCCGCATGTTTGATTTCATCCGCAAGCACCTCAAGCTGGTCATGATCGGCTTTTTCCCGCTGGTCATTTTTGCCTTCGTCCTCGTGGGCATCGACCCTTCAATGCTGCACCAGCGCAGCGCTGTTGTTGCCAAAGTCGGCGGGGTGGAGATCACCCAGAACGAGTGGGACTATGAGCACACTCGCTTCGCCGATCTCGCCCGCGCGCAAAACAGCCAAATCAGCCCGGCGCTGCTGGACTCGCCCGCGCAACGCTATGCCGTGCTGGAGCGCATGGTGCGCGATCAGGTTCTGGCCGATGTCGTGCGCGAGCGCCGCTATCTCGTCAGCAACGGCCTGCTGGCGCGCGAGCTGCAAAACCAGCCCGAAATCGCCGCCTTGCGCGATGCCAATGGCCGTATCGACACCACTGCGTACCGCGAAATGCTGCGCGCCAATGGCTTGACGGCGGAAAGCTACGAAGCCAACGTGCGCTACCAAATCGCCTTGCAGCAAGTGCTGGGCATCGTGCAGCAATCCTCGCTGGCAACACCCGTGCAAAGCGCGTTGGCCGCCAATGCGCTGTTCCAGCGCCGCAATGTCGGCATCCAGCGTTTCGCACCCGCCGATTTCGCCGCCAAAGTCGCCGTGACGGACGAAGCCTTGCGCGCTTACTACGACGCGCATCAAAGCCAATTCCAGCGCCCCGAGCTGCTGGATGTGCAATACGTGGCGCTCAACCTGAGCGATGTGGCCAACACCATCCAGATCGCCGAGGATGAGCTGCGCAGCTATTACGACAACAACAAAGCCGCTTACGCCCAGTCCAAGGAAAAGCGCCAGGCGCGCCATATCCTTTATGCGACGGATGCCTCCATGTCCAGCGAGCAGCGCGCGCAAATCCGCGCCAAAGCCGATGCCGCCCTGGCCAGGCTGCGCCAGGATCCCGGCCAATTTGCCGCCATCGCCAAGGCCGAGTCGGAAGACCCTGGCACCCGCGATGCGGGCGGCGATCTGGGCTTTTTCGAGCGCGGCGCCATGGTGCCCGAGTTCGACGCCGCCGTTTTCAGCATGGAGCAAGGCGCCATCAGCGAAGTCATCCCCACCGAATACGGCTTTCACATCATTGAGTTGGTGAAAGTCGATCCCGCCAAAATCCCCGCTTACGAAGAACTGCGCGAGCGTTTGCTGCAAGACGTCAAGAACAACCAGGCGCGCAGCCAGTTCATTGAGAAAGCCGAGCAAATGCGCAACCTCGCGCACGAACAGGCCAATTCCTTGCAACCCCTGGCGGACGAGCTGGGCCTGCGCATCCAGACCGCCAACGGCATTGCCCAGGCGCCCGCGCCCGATGCGCCCAAAGAGCTGCAATCGCAAGCCGTGCTGGATGCCTTGTTCGCCCCGCGCGCCAAGCAAGACAAGGAAAACATCGAAGCCGTGGACACTGGCAGCGAGCAAATCGTCACCGCGCGCGTGCTGCAAGTCCATCCCGCGCAGGTGCAACCGTTTGAGCAAGTGCGCGAACAAGTCCAGCAGTTGTACGTCGCGCAAGAATCGGCCAAGCTCGCCCAGGCCGCAGGCGAGGCCGCCCTGCAAAGCGGCAAAGCCGATGCGGCCGCCATCCGCGCCGATGAAAGCGTGGCCGTCTCCCGGCAAAACGCCCACGGCCTGGATGCCGCCAGCATCGAGCAAATCATGCTCCAGCCCGTGGCCAGCTTGCCCCAACTGCTGGGCTTGCCCCAAAACGACGGCAGCTACCTTGTCGTCCACGTCAAGGACGTGGCCCCGCTGCTGGATCCCTCGCAAGACGCGCAAGAGCGGCAATTGCTGCAAGCGGGCTACGACATGCAACTGGCCCAAATGCTCACCGCCGCCGAAACCAGCGCTTATTACGAAACCCTCAAACACGACTACAAGGCCGAATTTCTGGTTCAGCGCCCGAAGCCTTAAATCGTGACCGTGCAAAGACAACAAGGACAAAAAATACCCTATAATCTCGCGCTTGTCCCGGTGGCTGTAGCTCAGTTGGTAGAGTCCCAGATTGTGATTCTGGTCGTCGTGGGTTCGAGTCCCATCAGCCACCCCACCTTTCAAGGCCCCTTAACCGGGGCCTTTTCTTTTGCCCTGAAATTTTCCATTTCAAAGGAAACAATACACCCCTAAAAATATGCCGAAACAAGGCGAATTTCATTCTTTTTGATTTGAAAAACAAAAGCTCTTTACCGATTCAAGCCGCTGGCGCTGCCCTCCAGCGCCCCATCACACCAAACCACGCGCTCCAGGTCACAGATCCTGCCAATTGCCCTGGCCCCAACCAAGCCAGCCCCGGGGCAAAGGCACAATGCGGCCCGATTCGTGGCCTGCGGCCTTTGGGCCAGCCTGCCAGCCCCGGCTTGTCCGCTATCACCATCCCCCCTGCCATGACCCTCTCCAGCGATGAACCACCCAGTTACATTGAGCGCGTGCAGAAAAACTTTGCGCAGCAAAGCGTGATGCGCCTGATGGGCGCCGAATTGCTGTCGATTCATGCAGGCGCCGTGGATGTGGGACTGAGCTGGTCCGAGCCTTTGACGCAGCAGCACGGCTTTTTGCACGCTGGCGTGCTCGCCACCGTGCTGGATTCGACCTGCGGCTACGCCGCGCTGTCGCTGATGCCGCCCGAAGCCGATGTTTTGTCCATCGAATTCAAAATCAACCTGCTGGCGCCCGCTGACGCCCCGCGCTTTCGCATGGAAGGCCGCGTCGTCAAAGCTGGGCGCACCATCACCGTGACCGAAGGCCGCGCCTTTGGCATCACGCACGAGAACGGCCATCCGCGCGAAAAGCTGGTTGCCACCATGCATTGCACGCTGATGACCGTATTGCCGCGCACCTGAAACGCGCAGCGTTTTCCCCCACCACCACAAACTCAAGGAGACTTCTCATGAGCAACCTGCCCGGCCTGAACTTCCAGCTTGGCGAAGACATTGACGCGCTGCGCGACGCCGTGCGCACTTTCGCCGAGGCCGAAATCGCCCCGCGCGCGGCCGAGATCGACAAAAGCGACCAGTTCCCCATGGACCTGTGGCCCAAGATGGGCGAGCTGGGCGTGCTGGGCATCACCGTGCCGGAAAGCTACGGCGGCGCCGACATGGGCTACCTGGCCCACATGATCGCCATGGAGGAAATCAGCCGCGCCAGCGCCAGCGTGGGCCTGTCCTACGGCGCGCACTCCAACCTGTGCGTCAACCAGATCAAGCGCAACGGCAACGAGGAGCAGAAGAAGAAATACCTGCCCAAGCTGATCTCTGGCGAGCACGTGGGCGCGCTGGCCATGAGCGAGCCCGGCGCGGGCAGCGACGTGGTGAGCATGAAGCTCAAGGCCGAGGACAAGGGCGGCTACTACCTGCTCAACGGCAGCAAGATGTGGATCACCAACGGCCCGGACGCCGACACCATGGTCGTTTACGCCAAGACCGAGCCCGAGCTGGGCGCGCGCGGCATCACTGCCTTCATCGTTGAAAAAGGCATGAAAGGCTTTGGCACCGCGCAAAAGCTGGACAAGCTGGGAATGCGCGGCAGCCACACCGGCGAGATGGTGTTCGACAACGTGGAAGTGCCCGCCGCCAACATCCTGGGCGAGTTGAACGGCGGCGTGAAAGTGCTCATGAGCGGCCTGGACTACGAGCGCGCCGTGCTCGCCGCCGGCCCCATCGGCATCATGCAGGCCGTGATGGACAACGTCGTGCCCTACATCCACGACCGCAAGCAGTTCGGTCAAAGCATTGGCGAATTCCAGCTCGTGCAAGGCAAGGTCGCCGACATGTACACCGTGCTGCAAGCGGGCCGTGCCTTCCTCTACACCATCGGCAAAAACCTGGACGTGCTGGGCGCAGGCCACGTGCGCCAGGTGCGCAAGGACTGCGCCAGCGTCATCCTCTGGTGCGCCGAGCAGGCCACCAAAATGGCCGGCGACGGCATCCAGCTCTTTGGCGGCAACGGCTACATCAACGAATACCCGCTGGGCCGCCTGTGGCGCGACGCCAAGCTCTACGAGATCGGCGCGGGCACCAGCGAAATCCGCCGCATGCTCATCGGCCGCGAGCTGTTTGCCGAGACCATGTAATGCCCCGGCAGCACAGGCCGCGCAGCCTGTGCACTTCGCTAGAGCGTGTGATGCACTTTGCGCTCTCGCGGGGGGGCGCAAAGTGCATCACACGCTCTAGGCCATCCTCGCACCAACGGCGCCTTCCCGCGCCGTTTTTCATGCCCCAATCACTACAACAACAAGCCACATGACCGAACGCAGCAGCCTCCAACACCTTCTCGACGCCAACCACGCCTGGGCCGAACAAGTGGCACGCGAAAAACCCGGCTTTTTCGAAAAGCTCTCGCACCAGCAAAGCCCCAAATACCTGTGGATCGGCTGCTCCGACAGCCGCGTGCCGGCCAACCAGGTCGTGGCGCTGGCGCCGGGCGAAGTGTTCGTGCACCGCAACGTCGCCAACGTCGTCGTGCATTCCGACCTCAATGCCTTATCGGTCATCCAGTACGCCGTCGATTACCTCAAGGTCGAGCACATCATGGTCGTGGGCCACTACGGCTGCGGCGGCGTGCTGGCCGCGCTGCATGGTGCGCGCGTGGGCCTGGCCGACAACTGGCTGCGCCACGTGCACGACGTGAAAATGCGCCACCGCGGCCGCCTCATGCACCTGTGCCGCCAGGCGCAAGAAGATGTGCTGTGCGAAATGAACGTGATCGAGCAGGTGGGCAACATTGCCCAAACCAACATCGTGCTGGATGCCTGGAAACGCGGCCAGCCGCTGGCGGTGCATGGCTGGTGCTATGGCCTGAAAGACGGCAAGGTCAAGGATTTGGGCGTGACCATGTCCAACCCCGACGAGGTGCTGGATGTGTACCGCACCGCCATCAAACGCTACCCCCGCTCGCCCGATGCCAGCGCACAAACGGAGCAGCCGGGCGAGGAAGGATGAACCTTTTATTACAAATCAATAAGAAAACAAATCAACTAATTTCGGCATATCTGCATTAAAAATATTTTTACTTTGAATTGTAAAATGCTGCGCTGCCACATGACGCTGCGGATGCCCTGTGATCGCTCAGCCGCCGCTTGAGAGCGCCCAAAAGGCCAGCTCGCAGGAACCGCCAAAAAGTTTTTGCGCGCGGCGCAGGCCAGGCGCTACGCCCACGCCGCATCCAGGCCGCTGGCATCGCGCTCCAGCACGCGATCGACCACCCCCACGGCCAGCGCCATTTGCGCGGAGCCCGCCTCGGGCGATTCCTGCTTGCCCAGCGCCGCCAGCGCAGCGCGCGGCAGCACGACCAAACGCGCCGAAGGCTCCATCACCACCTCGCCCACGCCTGCGCTCAAGGCCGCAAAAATGCCACCGCCACAGCGCCCCGTAACCCGCAATTGCACCTGCACGCCCTCGCGTCGCATCACGTGCAGCAACAGCACCAAATCGGCCAGCGCCACCGAGAACGCCGCTTGCTCATCCTCCAGGCGGGCCGCGTGGCTTTGCGCATCCAGCACGATCAACAGCTTGGCCTGCACGGCGCCAGACGCCAGGCGCGGGCGCAGCGCCTGCAACTGCTGCATCAGCACCGCCACATCGCGCACGCGCGCACCCTCGGGGGCCTCCAGCGCCAGCACATGCACGCCTGGGGCGACGGCCGCACGCAAGCGATACACCTGCGCCGACAAACGCTCCCAGCCGGCTGCCTGGGCATCCGATGGTTGGAGCAAGGCTTGTCCGCACGCCATCAAGCCCGGGCCGGGCGGCCCAGGCGGCTCGGCCGGCTCCTGGGTGGGCTGCGGTTCGGGGCCGGCCATCCCGTCCCGCTCTGGCGCTGGCCGCAATGGCGCGCTCTCCGCCCACGTTGCCAGCGCGGCGCGGCATGCTGGCACATCGTGCACCAAATCAAAGCGCCCACTGGCCCGCGCCCTGGCCGCACCGCCCAGCCATTGCGCCACGACGTTCGCATCCCGTGCATTCCAAATGCCTTCGCCCATCTCATGCGTGAGCAAACGGGGGCCGCTCATCGCCAAAATGCTGTGGGGGAAAACCACGCAGCCCTCGCAAATACACGCCAGGATGCTGGCCCCGCCAAACGCACAGCGCCCGACAACCGCCAGCATGCGCACCCCCGCCAGGCGCGCCTGCGCCGCCGCCCGAATCACGTGGCGGAACGACGCAATCCCCGCCGTGCTATCGGTCACACGGATACCGCCGCTCTCCATCACAAACACCACGCGCGCGCGCTGCTGCTGCGCATGGCGCAAACTCGCCACCAACTGCTGCGCTTCTTGCACGCCAATCGAGCCTTGGCTGGCGCCGTAGTCGAAACACACCCACACCGTTGGCTGCCCCAGCCAGAACGCCTGCACCACGTGCAAATCGCCCACGCCTACATCCACGGCCTGCGCAGCGGCGCCATCCAGCAAAACCGCCAGCAACTGCCGTGCATCCATCTGCTCCATCAAGGACATTGCTTTGCTCTCCCCTATGCAGGCCAGGCGCATGCAACCCAACCCGGCTTGCGCTTCGCGCCAAGGCATTCACGCCACCAAAGAACACAAAAGAAAACGGCTTACCGAAAACTCGGTAAGCCGTTGTTGTTTATTGGTCGGAGCGGCGGGATTCGAACTCGCGACCCTCTGCTCCCAAAGCAGATGCGCTACCAGGCTGCGCTACGCTCCGACGAAGCGCGAGATTGTAGCAGAAAAATACGCGACTCAAAATTTCGCATGTGTTTCACTGCGCAGTCCAAGCTGCCATCAACGCGCTTGTTTGCCCCACATCAATGCTTCGCCAGGGCATCCGCCCGTATACTGAAACCGTCTTTGAAAGATCGTCCCAAGGACATTGGCAAACAACGTTCCATCCACAAACCAAGGAGCTTCTCCATGTACCAGCACATCCTGATTCCGACCGATGGCAGCGAACTGTCGCAAAAGGCCGTGTCGCACGGCTTCGATTTGGCCAAGCTCAGCGGCGCGCGCGTGACGATTCTCACCGCCACGCCCAGCTACCCCGTCACCTACATGGAAGGCAGTGCTGCGTCCAACCGGGAATTTGCCGAGACCAGCGAGCGCCAATGGCGCGAAGATGCGCGCCGCGCCATGGAAAAAGTGCTGGAGCAAGGCAAGGCCATGGGCCTGCAAGCCGAAGTCAAGGTGCTCAGCGGCGAGAGCGTTTCCGATCTGATTCTGGACACCGCCAACGAAGTCGGCGCTGATCTGATCGTCATGGCCTCGCACGGTCGCAAAGGCATTGCGCGCCTGCTGCTGGGCAGTGAGACGCAACACGTGCTCACACGCGCCACGGTGCCTGTGCTGGTTCTGCGCTGATAAGCCTGCGCACCGCCGCCATTGGCATTTCTCCACTGCGCCCATCTTCGGATGGGCGTTTTTCTGCTCCCGACACTCCCCATGGCCGAAACCACCGATCCCACCGCCCACAAGCCCCTGCAAGGCATCCGCGTCGTTGAATTCACCCACATGGTCATGGGGCCTGTGTGCGGCATGGTGCTCGCCGACCTGGGCGCCCAGGTCATCAAGGTCGAGCCTGTCGCTGGCGACAGCACCCGCACGCTGCTCGGCGCAGGCGCGGGCTTTTTCCCACTTTTCAATCGCAACAAGCAAAGCATTGGCATCGATTTGAAAAGCCCTGCCGGGCAAGAAATCGCCCTCAAACTCTGCCTGAGCGCCGACATCGTGCTGCACAACTTCAAGCCCGGTGTGCTGGCCAAATTTGGCCTGGATTACACCAACTTGCAGCGCCTCAACCCCAGGCTGATCTACATCAACCTCACCGGCTTTCTGCCCGGCCCCTACGAGCACCGCACCGCACTGGATGAAGTCGTCCAGATGATGGGCGGACTGGCCTACATGACAGGCCGCCCGGGCGACCCACTGCGCGCGGGCAGTAGCGTCAACGACATCATGGGCGGCATGTTCGGCGCCATCGGCGCTTTGGGCGCGCTCATGCAACGCCAGCACACCGGGCGCGGGCAGGAGGTGGACGCAGCGCTGTTCGAGAACAACCTGTTTCTCGTCGGCCAGCACATGCTGCAATACCAAATCACGGGCCAGGCCGCGCGCCCCATGCCCGAGCGCATCTCCCCCTGGGGCATTTACGACATCTTCACGGTGCGCGATGGCGAGCAAATCTTCCTGTGCGCTGTCAGCGATGCGCACTGGCACACCCTATGCGGCATGTTCGGCTGGGACGATCTCGCCGCCGACGCAACGCTGGCCACCAACAACGACCGCGTGCGCGCCCGCCCCACCCTCTTGCCCGAGCTGCGCCAGCGGCTCCAAGCGCACAGCGCCGATGCCATCGCCGCCCTGTTCGAGCAGCACGCCCTGCCCTACGCCCGCATCATGCGCCCCGAGCAATTGTTTGACGATCCGCATGTGCAATCCACCCAAGGGCTGGACCCCATCACCCTCACCGACGGCGCCCGTGCCGGCCAAACCATCCACGCCGCGCTATTGCCCCTGCGCATGGATGGCCAGCGCCTGCGCACCTACCAAAACCCGCCCCAATTGGGCGAGCACACGCAAGCCATATTGCAATCGCTCGGCTTCGAAGCCGCACACATTGAGGATTTGCGCCGCCAGAACGCCATCCGCTGACCGGGGCGGCCACTTCGGCGCTACGATCGCGGCCACAGCCTTTTTTGAGGGCGTGTTTTTTGCAACTTAAGGGAGTCATCATGCACACCACCACCCATTTGTCTCGGCTGCTGGTTGCGGCCGCTTTGGCCGGCCTTGCTACAAGCGCCCAGGCCCAACTCAAACTGGAATGCCCGGCAGGCGCCGGATTGGGCGACCCTGCCACACCACTGACAACGTACACCGGCGCGGACGGCGTCTGGGAAAAGCGTTACGGCACCACGGGCACGTGGGATCCTGCCGTCACAGGCAACAAACACCCCGCCTGGTATCCCGGCGGCGGCGCTGCGCCTGCCAATGGCAGTTGGCTGATGCCCGCGCCCTTCCCCACCCCGAATGCCGTACCCACGGACGAGCCGTATTACTACCGCTCGCCCGTCATCACGGTCGATGCGCAGGTGAATGAGAGCAGCATCAAGGTTGAAATCCAGCAGGCCACGGACAACCACTACCTTGCCACCGGCATCGACAATACGAACGGAGAGAGCTACATACCTCATCCACAGGCCGATAGCTTCGGCGTGTTGAGCGCGGTATTTGCACCCTCTCTGACCTGGGTCACCGGCGCCAACCGCCTGCTGCTGCATACCAAAAACCAGGAAACCATCTATGGCCCCGGGGCCGCCAACCCCACGGGGGTGTACGCCACTTTCAAGATCACGGCCACTTGCAAGGCGCGCCCTGCCCCCGCGCAAGCGCAAGCCGTTCCGGTCGATGCCCCCTGGGCGCTGCTGCTGGCTGGCACGACGTTGACGGCCTTTGGCGCACGCCGCCTGCGCAAGAAGCGTTGAACCTCACCCGCCACCCGGGTGCGCGCCCCCTGCCCCACGGGGGCGTTTTTCGTGGGCGCGCATGCAGCGCCCTCTGCCGATGAATGTGTGCCATCCATGGAAAAAAGCGACATCCCCCTGTTTTTTGCCGCCTTGCAGGCGGCCAATCCGCATCCGCAAACGGAGCTGGAATACGACAGCGATTTCCAGCTTCTGGCTGCTGTGCTGCTCTCGGCGCAGGCGACGGATGTGGGGGTGAACAAGGCCACCCGTCGGCTGTTTCCCGTCGCCGGCACTGCGCAGGCGATGCTGGATTTGGGGCTGGAGGGGCTGGAGGAGCACATCAAAACCATCGGCCTGTACCGCACCAAGGCCAAAAATCTGCTGGCGACTTGCCAGATTCTGGTCGAGCGTTATGGCGGCGACATTCCGCGCACGCGCGAAGCGTTGGAAGCCCTGCCCGGCGTGGGCCGCAAGACGGCCAATGTGGTGCTGAACGTGGCCTTTGGTCAGCCGACGATGGCGGTGGATACGCATATTTTCCGCGTCAGCAACCGCACGGGCCTGGCGCCTGGCAAAACGCCGCTGGCGGTGGAGCAGCAATTACTCAAGCGCGTGCCCAAAGACTATGCCGTGCATGCCCACCATTGGCTGATCCTGCTGGGCCGCTATGTATGCCAGGCGCGCAAGCCGCGTTGCTGGGAGTGCCGCGTCAGCGCTTGGTGTGATTACCAGCCCAAAACGGCCGCACCCACGCTCTAAGCCCTTCTCGCAGCCTTATTTTCTAAATCAAAAAGAAAACAAATCACCCCATTTCGGCAACTCTGTTCTTAATTGGATTTTCCATTGATTTGGAATATTCATTTACCCGGAATCACCTCCAGCAACTCCAGTTGGCTGCCCAGCAAATAGCCGGAGTGGTTGCCCCACTGGCGCTGCTGCACATCGAAGTCGCACAGCACAAGGTAGTGCCCGCCCAGCGCCCGCACCTCGGGCCCTTGCAGTGCTTCGCACTGGAGGGCAGGCCAGGTGGTGTCGCGCCCCTTGCTGCGCAAATAGCCTTGCACCGCCGCCACTGCTTGCTGTGCCCCAGGGGCTTGTGGGGTTGAAGGCTGCGCAACGCATCCGGTCAAGATCACGCAAAGCGCCGCGCCAGCACACACCACCGCCGCCCGGCATGGCCCATGCAAATCGCCGCCGCTCATACGCAGCATTAGCGCAACCGCCCCGTTGCCGTATCGCACTGCATGGCTTGCCCCGAGGCAAACATGCCGATGCGCCCTTGCGTGCCGGGGTGGCTGGAGAGCCAATCCAGCCCCTGGCTGCGCGCGTTTTTGGGGGCGTTTTCGGGAATGTTTTCAGGGGTGTTTTTCTCGACAGGCACGGCCCGGCCTTCCATCGCGGCAAACAGTTGGGCCAGACCTTTGGGATCAATGCGCTGGTGTCGCATCAGGGCCAGGGCAAAGCAATCGGCCTCGCGCTCGTGGTCGCGGCTGTAGGACAAGACCGTCAAGCTGGTGCTGGCCAGCGCCACCATGCTGGAAACGTCATTGAGCGCCACGCTCAGGGTGGCATTGAGCACGCCTTGCTCAATCAGCATGCGGCTGGAATGGCGGTGCACGATGTGGCCGATTTCATGCGCGATCACCCCCATCAGGGCGTGATCGCCCAAGCCTTTGGCCTGGGCCAGTTCGACCATGTCGTCCGTCACCACCACCAGCCCGCCGGGGAAGGCCAGCGCATTGGGGCCGATGAAGCTGGCGCGAAACTCCAGCCGCCACAAGGGTTGGTAGCCGCCGTAGCGCCGCATGCGCTCGGGGATGTCGGCCAGCATGGCGGCAAACCGCTCTTTCAAATCGCTTTGCCGCTGGGCGGAGAGCTTGGTGGGGCGAAAGAACTTGCCCTCGATTTGCTCCAGGAAACCATCCGTCATCGCGGTTTCCCACCCCAGAGGCACAAAGCGCGCCAGTTGCCCGGCGGCCCAGGGGGTGCCGTAGCGGAAAAAGGCCACCAGCAAAAGCACGCACGCCAGCGTGAAGCCGATGAGCATTTTCCAGCCCGTTTGCAAGCGTTCGGCCATCTTGCGCCGCCCACCCGCCAGCTCATACGCACGGTGCCACTGCGCAGCGTTGGCCACTTGCAGGCTGCCGTGCTCGCCCAGGTTCACCGTCAGGCGGCGCTTGGGGTCGGCCTTGCCGTAGGTTTGGGGCCATTTCACGTCGGGGTTGTCCAGCGTCAGGCCCAGGGCCTCGGGGTCCAGCGGCGCCAGCGTCAGCCGCGGCCCCTTGGGGCCTGGCTCAATCAGGGCCAGCACGCGCTGGCCGCTGCTGCTGGCGCCGTCGAACCACAAGGCTTTGAGGACAGGCGGGGGCGCGGCAGCAGGGGCCGCGGCATGTTCAGGGGCTGCGCTGGGCATGGCAAATGGCCTCGTGCTCAGGAAACGATGTCAAAGCCAGCGAAGTCGGCAACGGCATCGGCAAATGCACCGCCTTCTTGCTGGATGGTCAGCAGATTTTGCAGGCGCGAGGCTCCGCCACGGATGTGCACGGTGGTGGAAGTCCAGCGCGCGCGGTATTCACGCACCCGCGCAAAGGGGCGGAAAAAGCCCAGCGTGATGACGGTGAGCAGCCAGTTTTGCAGCCGCAGCCACACGTACCCGCCCACGCTGAGCTTGCAGCGAAAGCGCGCAATATCGCTCACGCCCGAAAGATTCCACACCAGCCGGTGCTGCCTGGCCTCGCGGTAGGCACGCGCCACTTCCAGCACCAGCAGATTGGGCAGCCAAAACAGCAGCAATACCACCACCATGAACAGCACAAACGCCGCACCCATTTCTTCTTCCATGTACTCGGCCATGTCTTCGGCATGGGCCTCGGGGTCTTGCTCATCGCTTTCCTGGCAATAAGGCTGCTGGCTTTGGCCTGGCTCACGGCATTTTTCCTGACGCGCGGCTTCGATGGCCTCCATCTCCCTTCGATAGGCCTCCCAATCCACGGATTGGGGCGAGCTTTCCAATTGCGCCCGCATCTTTTCGTACAGGCGCTCGCGCGCTTGGCTGAATTCATCCTCCCCTGCGCCCTCTGGCTCCCCGCCGAAAGCCTCGCCCCAGGCCAGGCGGCTGGCCACCTGATCGGCCAGAAAGTAGCTCGCCGCCCCCGTGACCGCCGTAAAGCCCGCCACGGCGATGAGCGTCGTGCCCAGCCAAATCCGCACGAAATCGCCGTAAGTGCCGCGAAAGACGCCCTGTTCCACCCCGATATAGGTGCGCTCAATCGTCAAACGCTGGTAATTGAACATCACCCGCACAAAGCACAACCAGCTCACCACCAGGCCCAGCGCCACCAGCACCCAATCGGTCACCGTCAGGCCCAGAAATGTTTTGGGGCGGGTTTCTTCCAGCAGGCTGGGCGAGGTGAAGGTGTGGAGCATGTCGATGCCCGCGTACACACAAAACCAGACCAGCGCAATCACGAACACCGGCCAACTGGCCCAGTAAATCTCTTTCCAACTGGTGCCAAAACGCAAGCGCAGGCCGCGCCAGCGTGTGGCGGTGACGCGAAAGCGCCGCGCACTCCCCCACAAAAACGGCACCGACACCGCCGCCGCCAGCAGCGCCAGCCCCACCAACAGCGCGTTCTGGCTGTTGGTGGCTTGCTTGAACAAGCTGTAAAGCCCCAGAAAGATGAAAAAGCCAATCACCATGCGCCGGGTTTCCGCCGTGAACTCCAGCGGGCTCCGCGCCAACACGCTATGGCCGAAAAAATATTCCACCGTGCGCTTGCGCGCCCAAGGGGTGTAAATGCCCAGCGTGAGAACCATCAACAGCACGTTGACAAACCAGACGCGAAAGTACTCTGCCCCCGTGCCGGTGAATTTCAGTCGATAGGCTTTGACGACTTTGGATGGACCGGCCGCGCCCCTGGCTGCGCCGGCATAGTCACTTTCTGGCATCGCTCCCCCATACCCCCGGCCCCCCGGCCCCCCGCCAGGTCGGCGGCGATTGTAGTGGCCCGCTCTTGGAGCCTGTTCAAAATCTCCCCCCCCCAGCCCTATGGCACCCCGACCACCCAAGAGCTATATGCGAACCAAAAAGTGAACGCAAATGAAAGTTACTTATAATTGAGAAAATTTTTAACAATTTACAGAGTTCTGCGGAACTCTTGGGCGCTTCCGCCAGCCCCTGTGGCAGGCGGTGGCAGAAGGCCCCTAGACGCCATTTTTCCGTCAAAGCCCGGTCGCATTGCACAACGCTCAACCGGGCTTGTTGTTGTCCATCTCCAGAGGAGTTTTCATGTCATTCGCCCGCAAGCCACTGGCCTTGTTAATCGCGCACATGTGCTGCACCTGCGCCTTTGCCCAAACCGGCGCTACCGCTACTGCCGCTACCGCTGCCAAAACCGATGCGGCGCAGTTGCCGACCGTGACCGTGCGCGCACAACAACTGCCCCAGACCACCGTGATTGGCCAGGAGCATCTGGACAAAGCGCCGCCCAAAAACATCCGCAACGTGTTCGACGACACGCCCGGAGTGGATTTTTCAACCATGACGGGCGTACTGGGCGACATCGAAATTCGCGGCATGGGAGGCATTGGCGGCGGCATGGGCGTGGGCAGCGACCGAGTCACCATCGAACTCGACGGCATGGACATCAGCCAGAGCTTTTCTTTCGGCCACAGCATGCACTACGGTCGCCAGTTCTTCGACCCTGCCGACCTCAAGCAAGTCAGCGTGCACAAAGGCCCGGGCGCCAATGGCCTGGCTGGCAACGTGCAGTTCCGCACCAAAGACCCCTCCGACTACCTGCGCCCAGGCCAGCGCCTGGGCGGCGATGTGCGCGCCGGCTACAGCGGCGACACCCGCGACGTTGCCGCCGGTTTCAGCCTGGCCGCCCTCATTGACGAGCGCCAAAGCGCCTCCCTGAGCTATACGCGCCGCTCCTACCATGAGCTGGACAACAAAGGCGGGCTGGACATCGATGGCCCCAAGCGCACCAAGAGCCTGCCGGTAGATGGCCACAGCAACGCGCTCACCGGCAAATGGGTGCTGCAACCCAGCCGCGACCACAAACTCACGCTCAATGCCCAGTACTACGGCGCCCACAGCGACATCGACCGGCGCAACGCACTGGGCACCACCACATCACGCCGCGGCAGCACCACCACGCACAGCTACACGGAAGAGCGCAAAAACACCCGCCGCGCCCTGTCGCTCAGCCACGACGCGCATGCCCCCAATGCGCTGTTCGACGACATGAGCTGGCAACTGTCCATGCAAAAAACGCGCCGCCAGAACATCAGCATCAACGACCGCACCGGCCCCACAGGCACGCGCGCCAGCACCACGGACAACAACTACTTCGAAACCAGCGCCTACACCCTCAAGGCCGATTTCGACAAAGCCATCGCCCCTGCAGGCGCCAACCTGCGCCAGGAGTGGAGCTACGGCTTCAAACTGCAACACAGCGAGGCCGAGCTGGACCTGCACCGCACCACCGGCACGCGCACCAGCAACCCCACCTACTTCCCGCGCAACAAGCAATGGCAAGCCAGCCTGCACGCCGCCAACCGCCTCAGCTTTGGCGACAGCGGCTTCAGCCTCACCCCTTCGGCCAAGGTCGCGCACATCCGCATCGACCCGGCGCTGGATAAGGGCAAGCCAGTCGAAGGCACGCAGAAATACAACCAGACGACCGCTGGCGGCGGCTTGTCGCTGGACTGGAGGCTGCATGAAAACCACCTGCTCTCGGCCAGCCTCCAGCGCGGCACCCGCCTGCCAGCCTATGGCGAAACCAACGGCCAAGGCTATGGCCACTGGCCATCGCGCCCCAACCCCGACCTCAAGCCGGAAACGGCCACCGGCCTGGAGCTGGCCTGGAGCAGCTTCGGCGCCATAGGCCAGCAAAAAACCACCGTGTTCCACAACGCCTACAGCAACATGATCGAGGTCGATTGCGGTAACTACGGCCAAGACGATATCTGCACCGTCTTCAACGAGCCGGGGCGCACCAAAACCCACGGGCTGGAATGGGAAGGCAGCCTGAACCTGGGCGCATTGGGCATGGCCCGCGGCCTGCACCTCGAAGGCGCCTTGGCCTATGCCAAGGGCAAACAGCAAGACGGCTTGCCGCTGCTGCGCGTCAGCCCGCTGCACGGCCATGTGGGCCTGCGCTACGCCGAGCCGGGCGATCGCTGGGGCGGCCAGCTCAAGCTGAAATGGGCCAGCAAGAAAAAACAAGGCGATTTGCCCAGCAGCCGTTACACCCCCCTGCCAGGCTACGGCGTGCTGGATCTGACCGCCTACTACAAGCCCACCGCCAACCTGACCATCAGCGGCGGCATCTACAACCTGGGCGACAAGCGCTACGCCACCTGGAACCGCGCCCGCAGCAACACCCAGCCCGACTACAGTAGCTACACGGAAGCTGGCCGCTACTTTGGCGTGAATCTGCGCTACCAGTTCTGAGGCTTGCATTAGCCGCCCCGCCGCGCTCCGGTACAGCGGGGTTTAGACGACCGGCCCTAAGCCGGGCCGTCTGCCATAGCACAAAAACAACGCCGCAGCGGCTCGCGCCGCGCGGCGTTTTTTCAAGACCTTTTCCGGAATTTGTGCACGCATTCCGAAAGGCGGAGCAAGCGAGGGATGATCAATTGCAGTTTGTCGATGAAACTGCATTTTTTCGATAGAGCTGCATGGGCCGTCTCCCTAGACTGTGCCGCGCCAGCCCCAGCGCGGACTGGCCTCATCCAACAATATCCAGGAGACACACCATGGCCCAAAACGCTTTATTGACCCACGACAAATTCTTGCTCGGCACTTTTGCTTCCAACTGCGGCGGGGGCATGACGGTATCCACCTTGCCCGACCGCTGGCAAGCCACCTGGAACAACAACCTCAAGCTCGGCCGCATGCTGGACGAGGCGGGCATCGACTTCATGCTGCCGATTGCACGCTGGATTGGCTACGGCGGCCAAACCGACTTCCACGGCTATGTGCTGGAAACCATCACATGGGCGACCGCCTTGCTGGCCCATACAAGGCGCATCAGCGTCTTTGCCACCGTACATACCGTGGCCAACCATCCCGTCGCGCTGGCCAAGCAAATTGCCACCATGGCGCAAATGAGCGGCAATCGCGTGGGCCTGAATATCGTGGCGGGCTGGAACAAGCCGGAATACGACGCCTTGGGTATTGCCCTGCCCGATGACCACGAAACACGCTACGGCTATGCGCAAGAGTGGTTCGATGTGATCAAGAAAATCTGGCATCACGAAGGCCGATTTGATTGGAGTGGCCAATATTTCCAGCTCAAAGGCGTGTATGGCAATCCGCGCCCCGAATTCGATCCACCCATTTTCAATGCGGCTGGATCCGGCCAGGGGCGCGAATTCGCCAGCCGCAATGCCAACTTTCTCTTTACGCCCGCCATGCAACTGGAACGCTCGGCCGAGGAAATCGCCGCGCTCAAAGCCCAGGGCCAGGCGCAGGGCCGCAAGGTGGACGTCATGACGTTCTCCCATGTCATCTGCCGCCCCACCGAGGCCGAAGCCCAGCAGGAATGGCAGCGCCAGCTCCAAAACACCGACGAAGGCGCTTTGGACAATCTCATGCATCTGCAATTTGCACACGCCCACTCCTTCCCCCACGAGCTGCTGGCGCAAATTCGCGAGCGCATGGCAACGGGCCACGGCGGCTTTCCTTTAGTGGGCACGCCAGAGCAAGTGGCCGAGCGCTTGTGCGCATTGCAGCAAGCAGGTTTTCGCGGCACCACGCTCTCGTTTTTCGACTACGTGCAGGAGTTCCCCTACTTCCGCGACACCGTGCTGCCCCTGCTCCAACAACGCGCCATCCGCTAAGGCCAACTGGACATGGGTCACCCTATGGTTTCCAAGCCCCTGCCAGCAGCCATTGCCCATCCGCACGATGCGGCGCTTGCCCGGCGCGGTGTCTGCCGATCAATTCAAGCAGGCCATGCGCCACCTGGGCGGAACGGCCATCTGCCCCAGCCTCTGGAAGATTCGCCTTTGCTGTACTGGCAGGGCCGCTTTGGGCGCTTCCAGGCATAACAGCGCAGCCCGACTGCCCCATGCAACAGCAAGGCAGCAAACGGCCTGCGCTGCCTGGCCTGGCGATAAAGCGCGAGGCCGTACCGATCATTGAGAGCCAAAGCAATAGGGATAGCCTTGATTTCCTGCCGCCCTCAAGCATGCCAAGATGGCAGGCGGCTTTTGCCCGTTGTCCGCCATGGCTTCTTTCTTGACGCAACACGCGCAGTTACGCTCCTGCGATGTGGAGCACGTCCGGCACCACATCACGCAAATTTTCTGCCCCCACAAGCTGATCCTGCTCGATCAGAGCGCCAGCCTGGATACCCACTTGTTTCTGCGTCAAGGGCAGGATATGGCCTATGGCCGTCTGCGTTACGGCGCGCAAGTGCGCATTGAGCCTCAGCCGCTTGACGACTTCTACCTGCTGCAAATTCCATTGCGCGGGCAAGAACAAATCCACACCCCCAGCGCCTGTTTTTCCTCCACCGCCGCCCTGGCCTCGGTCATCAGCCCCGCGCAGAAGTTTTGCATGGAGCACAGCCATGACGCCGACAAATTGTTTGTCCGCATCGACCGGCGCGGGCTGGAACGCCACTTTCGCGACTACTTCGGACAAGACCCCGGCGCGGTGCTGCAATTTCACCCCCGTATCGATTGGGACCAGCCCGCAGGCGCCAGCTTGCGCCGCCTGCTCAATTGGCAGTTTGCCGAAATCTCCGAAAACGGCTCTTTGTTCGAGCATCCCCGGCATATCCAGCATTTCGAACAAACGCTCGCTTATGCGCTGTTGGCATTGCAAGCGCACAACCAAGCCAGCGACCGCCCCGCCACGGTGCTGCCACACGTTATTCGGCGTGCGCTGGAATTCATGGAACAACATCTGCCTCACTGCATCGGCATCGCCGACGTAGCTCAGGCAGCAGGCATTAGCGTGCGCAGTCTGCATGCCGGATTTCGCAACCACCTGCACACCTCCCCTATGGCGCACCTGAAAAACATGCGGCTGGAAGCAGCACGGCGGCAACTGTGCGCGGACAGGGCCTCCGTCACCCAAGTGGCGCTGGCGTGCGGCTTTACCCACCTGGGGCAGTTTGCCGCCGATTACCGAAAGCACTACGGCGAGCGCCCATCCGAAACCCTGGCCAACGCCCGACGAGATCGGCTGTTCACAATCAGCCCCTCAAAAAGATAAATAAAAACTATCAAAACAATCGAATCATTCAATTAGATTAAAAAAGGGAAAACCCTTACACTGCCTGCCATTGCGAGTCCCCTCCATCAACCCTTCTCCAAACAAAGGAAACAGCATGGCCAAAGTCAATACCCCCATCAAGCCCTTCAAAGCCACCGCCTACCACCAAGGCAAGTTCGTGGAAATCACGGAAAAGGACGTGCTGGGCAAATGGGCCGTTTTCTTCTTCTACCCCGCTGACTTCACCTTCGTGTGCCCCACCGAGCTGGGCGATGTGGCGGACAACTACGCCGAGCTGCAAAAAATGGGCGTCGAGGTGTATTCCGTCTCGACCGACACACACTTCACCCACAAGGCCTGGCACGATTCTTCCGACACCATCGGCAAGATCCAGTACTACATGGTGGGCGACCAAACCTTCCAACTGGCCAACAACTTCGACGTGCTGCGCGATGGTGAAGGTCTGGCCGATCGCGCCACGTTCATCGTCGATCCGCAAGGCGTGATCCAGGCTGTGGAAATCACCGCCGAAGGCATTGGCCGCGACGCGAAAGACTTGCTGCGCAAGATCAAGGCCGCCCAATACGTGGCCAGCCACCCCGGCGAAGTCTGCCCCGCCAAGTGGCAAGAGGGCGAGAAAACGCTGGCGCCTTCGCTGGATCTGGTCGGCAAGATTTAATCGCTCACTGCCCTCGCATCGCCCCACGATGATGAAGGCCAGGGCCGCGCGCTGACCTTCCAGCGTGCGCCACTTGGCTCATAGCCCCGAAGCCTGCCCTGCGGGCACGGGGTTTTTTTTACGCGCAAAAACCAGCCAAACGACGGCCCCACCGCTCCCACCGCCCTACCCTTCCCCCTTTTTTGCAAGGATTTGCACCCATGTTGGACGACGCACTCAAAGCCCAATTGAAAGCCTACCTGGAACGCCTGACCAAGCCCGTGGAGCTGGTCGCCACGCTGGACGACAGCAAAGGCGCGGCCCAGATGCGCGAGCTGCTGGAGGACATCCGCGCCCAGAGCGACAAAATCACCGTGCGCACCGACGGCAGCGATGCGCGCGCGCCCTCTTTCCTCATCACCAACCCCGGCGTGGATACGGGCCTGCGCTTTGCGGGCGTGCCGCTGGGGCATGAATTCACCTCGCTGGTGCTGGCGCTGCTGCAAGTGGGCGGCCACCCTTCCAAAGAGCCGCAAGAGCTGCAAGAGCAGATCAAGGGCATCCAGGGGCGCTTCCACTTCGAGACGTATTACTCCATCACCTGCCACAACTGCCCCGACGTCATCCAGGCGCTCAACCTGATGACGGTGCTCAACCCCAACATCACCCACACCGCCATCGACGGCGCGCTCTACCAGGGCGAGATCGAAGCCAGGGAAATCATGGGCGTGCCCACGATCTTCCTCAACGGCCAGCACTTTGGCCAGGGCCGCATGGAGCTGGCCGGAATCGTCGGCCGCATCGACCAGGGCGCGGCCGAAAAAGCCGCCCAGGCCATCAGCGCCAAAGAGGCGTTTGATGTGCTCGTCATCGGCGGCGGCCCCGCTGGCGCCACGGCTGCGATCTATGCCGCGCGCAAAGGCATCCGCACCGGCGTGGCTGCCGAGCGTTTTGGCGGCCAGGTGCTGGATACGATGGACATCGAAAACTTCACCTCCATCACCCGCACCGAAGGCCCGAAATTCGCCGCCGCGCTGGAAGCCCACGTCAAGGACTACGACGTGGACATCATGAACCTGCAAAAAGCCACGCGCCTGATCCCCGCCGCCCAGCCCGGCGGCCTGATCGAAGTGCAGTTTGAAAGCGGCGCCAGCCTCAAATCCAAAACCGTCATCCTCTCCACCGGCGCGCGCTGGCGCTCGATGGGTGTGCCCGGCGAGGAGCAATACCGCACCAAGGGCGTGACTTTCTGCCCCCACTGCGACGGCCCGTTGTTCAAAGGCAAGCGCATCGCCGTCATCGGCGGCGGCAACTCGGGCGTGGAAGCGGCCATCGACCTCGCTGGCGTGGTGCAGCACGTCACGCTGCTGGAATTCGCCCCGCAACTGCGCGCCGATGAGGTGTTGCAGAAAAAGCTCAAAAGCCTGCCCAATGTGGACATCCTCACCAACGCGCAAACCACCGAAGTCACCGGCGCGCAAGGCAAGGTCAACGGCCTGACCTATAAAAACCGCGAGACGGGAGAAATCGTCAACCTGGGGCTGGAAGGCATCTTCGTGCAAATCGGCCTGCTGCCCAATACCGATTGGCTCAAGGGCCTGGTCGATTTGACCCCCACGGGCGAGATCAAGGTCGATGCCCACGGCGCCACCAATATCCCCGGCGTGTTTGCAGCGGGCGATTGCACCAGCGTGCCCTACAAGCAAATCATCATCGCCGCAGGCGAAGGCGCCAAAGCCGCGCTGGGCGCGTTTGATCACCTGATTCGCGCGTAACACGCTCTAGGCTCCGGCCCGGCAGGGCGGCTCGCCTGCCCTGCTCTCCCCGCCCTCTGACGCTTGTGCGTAGAGGGTTTTTGATTTTTTTCTAAATCAAAAGGAATAAAAATCAACACTTTTCGGCATGCTGGCACTTATATTCAATTTACATTGATTTGTAAAATAATCAACCGACCCATCACACGCCTGGCGGCGCGGATTTGAGCGGCATGGGCAAGCCTGCCGCCATCAGCAGCACCTGCGGGCAGTGCGCGGCCAGCATTTGGTTGAGCACGCCCAGCTCATCGGCAAAGGCGCGCACGGCCCGGCCCAGGGGCATGACGCCCCAGCCCATTTCATTGCTGACAAAGACCACCGGCCCCGGCGCTTGCGCCAACGCGCCCAGCAAGTCGGCGCGCGCTTGCTGCCAGCGCTGGCGGCGCTTGCGCAAATGGGCGGCATCATCGATGGCGGCGGGGTCCAGCGTGATGGGCATCAGCCAATTGGTCAGCCACAGGGTGAGGCAATCCACCACCAGCAAGGTGTCGGCGCGGCTGCGCTCGGCAATCACCGAGGGCAGTTGCAGCGGCTCCTCCACCGTGTGCAAGCCGGGGGCGCGTTGCAGGCGCTCTTGCTGATGGCGCTCAATGCGCGCGCGCATTTCGTCATCCCAAGCTTGGGCGGTAGCGATCAAGGTTGCGGCATGGCCGGGCTGGGCCAGCCAGTGGGCGGCAAGATGCTCGGCATGGCGTGATTTGCCGCTTTTCTGGCCGCCGATGATGAGGGTGTGCATGGGGCCGCTCATGGCTGGCGCTCCTGCACGGGCAAAGCATCGGCGCGGCAGTCGTCGTTGAGGCTGTCCAGCGCGCCAGGCCCGCCCAGCAGCCAGGCCACGCCCTGCGGGCTGGAGGGGAACCAGGCATGGAAATAGCTGGCGCGCAAGCTGCCGCATTGGTACACGGCTTCGCCCGCGCGTGCGCCGCTGCCGCTGCCAACACCGCTGCCCCTGCGATGCGGCGGGCGCTCCGTGTGGCCGATGACGGGCGCCGTGCTCTCCAGGCGCGAGTAATGAAAGGTGTGGCCGCGCAGCCAGGCCGCAGGATGCTCGGCAGCCGGGCCTGCGGCAGCGCCCGCCCAATGCCACTGCTGCGGCCCCAGGCCCGCCAAGCGGGTTTGCATGCGCGCCGTGCCGGGCAACAGCCCCCACAGCGGATGAAGATCTCCATCGGCCAGCGCAATGCCCTCGCACAAGGCCAGCATGCCGCCGCACTCGGCCCAAATGGGGCGCTGCTGCGCCAGATGCTCCGCCAGAGCATCGCGCAACGCCGTTTGCGCGCCCAGGCGCTGGACGTGCAGCTCCGGATAACCGCCCGGCAGCCACACGGCATCGCAGGCTGGCAAAGCATCGCCCGCCAAAGGTGAAAACCACGCCAGCGTGGCACCCATGTCATGCAGGCATTGCACATTGGCCGGGTAGATGAAAGCAAAAGCGGCATCGCGGGCAATGGCCACCGTGCGGCCCCGCAACGGCCGGCGGGCTATGAAGCGCTGCGCTGCCAGCCAGCGGTTGCGATCATCCCCCCAAGGCGGGACAGCGGCGGGCACGCGCGGCCCGCTGCCGTCCCCCTCCGCCGCTGGCAGCGCGGCGATGGCCCGCGACGGCGCATCCGCAGTGGCTGCGCCAGCAGACTGCATGCTGGGCGCGGCAAACGCCACCTGCCACTGCGCCCAGCCCGCCGCATCGCGCTGGCCCAGCGGGGTTTGCGCCAAAGCATCGGCGGCTTGATCCAGCCGGGCCAGGGCATCCTGCATTTCCGCCGCCGGGATCAAGCCCAAATGCCGCTCGGGCAAAAAAGCACTGCCCAGACTGCCCAGTGCGCGCGCTTCGCCCGCCGTGCGGGCCGGGGCAGCATCATCCAGCACCCGCAAGCGCGGCAATGCGCCCAGCCATTGGTCGTGTAATGGATCGTGTGTTTGGTCGTGTGTGTGGCCGCACGTGCTGGCGGCGCCCTCCCCATCGCCCGCATGGCCCAACGGGCGCAAAGCCTCCCGCAGCAAACTGGCGTGGTGATCGCCCCCCACCCCGCTGCACAACACCCCCGCCCAGCGCAGCCCTGGCCGGAAAGTGCGCAAACCGTGGGCAATGGCCGCGCAAGTCTGGGCCATCGCTCCCGCTTGCAGCACGGGCATGACGGGGATATTCCAGCGCAGCGCCAAATCGGCCGCGCTGGGCTGCCCGTCAAACAAGCCCATCACGCCCTCGATGAGGATGACATCGGCCTCGCACGCCGCCGCATACAAACGCGCCGCGCCATCGTCCGCACCCGCCATCCACAAATCCAAGGTTTGCACCGGCGCGCCGCTGGCCAGCGCGTGCCAGTGGGGATCCAGAAAATCCGGCCCGCATTTGAAAACCCGCACCACCTTGCCCTGCCGCGCAAGCAAACGCGCCAGCGCCGCCGTGACCAACGTTTTGCCCTGCCCCGAGGCCGGGGCCGTAATCAGCAAGGCAGGGCAATGGGCTACGGCAGGGGACTCTGTAGCGGAAAAAACAGGGGATGGAGATGGCATGGCAACAGCCTTGAAACGGGAAAAACAACCGCCCCTTATCCCATTCACTCAATCTGCAAGGCATGCTATGAAACGGGCGCGGCTGACGGCGGCGCTGGGGCGGGGCAAGCGGAAGGAAGGATACATACGGCGAGATGCCATCCACATACACTGGCGTCTTGCGCGAATCGAAACCGCGCACGTTCAGCATGGCCGCATTGCGGCTGTTGGCACCCCAAACGCAACCCCGGCAACAGGTGCACGGTATCGGCCACGGTGTTGTATTGGTGCTCTTCAGCGTTTCGTCGCCGAGCAATTATTTCAATCAAAGAAAAATTTACCCAATATCCTTCAAGACAAAACAAGGTACTTTTATTTCTTTTTGATTCATAAAATAAGTGGATCATATAAAAAAACGGCCCTTTGCAGGCCGTTTTTTATACATCCGTCTGTCCGACCGCGTCAGATCAGTGCGTCAAGCGCCAGCAAGCAAGCGCATCAGTTGCGCGAGCGATCCACCAGCTTGTTCTTCGCAATCCAGGGCATCATGGCGCGCAACTGGGCGCCAACTTGCTCGATGGGGTGATCGGCGGTGTTGCGGCGGCGAGCGGTCATGGACGGGTAGTTCAAGCGGCCTTCCTGGATGAACATCTTGGCGTAATCGCCGTTCTGGATGCGCTTGAGGGCATTGCGCATGGCTTTGCGCGATTCTTCGTTCACGACCTCAGGGCCGGTGACGTACTCGCCATACTCCGCGTTGTTGGAGATGGAGTAGTTCATGTTGCCGATACCGCCCTCGTAAATCAGATCGACGATGAGCTTGAGTTCGTGCAAGCACTCGAAGTAGGCCATTTCGGGCGAATAACCGGCTTCCACCAGCGTTTCAAAACCCATTTTGATCAGCTCCACCGCACCGCCGCAGAGCACGGCCTGCTCGCCGAACAAGTCGGTTTCGGTTTCTTCCTTGAAGTTGGTTTCGATGATGCCAGCCTTGCCGCCGCCGTTGGCCATGGCGTAAGAGAGGGCCAGATCGCGGGCTTTGCCCGATTTGTCCTGGTGCACGGCCACCAAATGGGGCACGCCGCCGCCTTGCGCATAGGTGCTGCGCACGGTGTGGCCGGGGGCTTTGGGGGCAACCATCCACACGTCCAAATCCTCACGGGGCACCACCTGGTTGTAGTGCACGTTAAAGCCGTGGGCGAAGGCCAGCGAAGCGCCTTGTTTGATATGCGGCTCGACGTGCTCCTTATAGACGGCGGCGATGTCCTCATCGGGCAGCAAGATCATGACCACGTCGGCATTCTTGACGGCTTCGGCCACTTCCATGACCTGCAAGCCTGCCTGCTCGGCCTTGCCCCAGGAGGCGCCGCCTTTACGCAGGCCGACGATGACTTTGACGCCACTGTCGTTGAGGTTCTGGGCATGGGCATGGCCCTGGCTGCCGTAGCCGATGATGGCCACTGTCTTGCCTTTGATGAGGCTGAGGTCGCAGTCTTTGTCGTAAAACACTTTCATGGTTGGCTCCTGGAGAGAAAAAGTCAATGGGGTGGGGTCATTACGCGTTTTTCAGCGTAGCCAAGGTTGATTGGGCTGATTGGCTGCTCGGTAGCCATTTCGCACTACGCTATCCCAAGCGCGCCTTGCGTGCTGTGCAATTGTTCGCAAGGCCGACCGGGATTGCGCATGATCAGGCAGAGATTTACAGCCGCAAGATGCGCTCGCCGCGGCCAATGCCGCTGGGGCCGGTGCGCACGGTTTCAAGGATGGCGCTGCGGTCGATGGCGTTGAGGAAGGCATCGATCTTGCCCTGATCGCCCGTCAGCTCAATGGTGTAGCTCTTGTCGGTCACATCAATGATGCGGCCGCGGAAGATATCCGTAGTGCGTTTGATTTCCTCGCGCTCTTTGCCCGAAGCGCGCACCTTGACGATCATCAGCTCGCGCTCGGTGTAAGCGCCATCGGTGAGATCGACGACCTTGACCACTTCAATCAAGCGGTTCAGATGCTTGGTGATTTGCTCAATGGTGTCATCCGAGCCGACGGTCTGGATGGTCATGCGCGAGAGCGAAGGATCTTCCGTAGGCGCAACCGTGAGCGATTCGATGTTGTAGCCGCGCGCAGAGAACAGGGCCACGACGCGCGAGAGCGCGCCGGGTTCGTTTTCAAGCAGGACTGCGATGATGTGTCGCATGGGTGGGACTCCTCATTTCGCCCGCCCTCCCCCGGCAACGGCAATCGCCGGGCTTGGCAGGCAATGGATTCATCAGGAAAAAAATGATTGCCGCAAACCGCCTTCTGCCGCAAGGCGGCTGGCGTGCCGCCCTGCTTCGGTCAGCCCCGCAAGCCGTAAGGTGGCGGCATGCGAAGCCAAACGTTCAGGCACCTGCGGGTTTTCGCGCAACGCGCAGCAATTAAAGGTCTTCTGGGCCCAGCAGCATTTCGGTAATGCCCTTGCCCGCCTGCACCATGGGAAAGACGTTCTCCGTCGGATCGGTGCGGAAATCAAGAAACACCGTCCTGTCCTTCAGCCGGCGCGCTTCGCGCAGCGCGCCTTCCACGTCCTGGGGCCGCTCAATCAGCATGCCGACGTGTCCATAGGCCTCGGCCAATTTCACAAAGTCCGGCAACGACTCCATATAGGTGTGGCTGTAGCGGCTGGAGTACTCAATTTGCTGCCATTGGCGCACCATGCCCAGGTAGCGGTTGTTGAGCGCGCAGATGATGATGGGCGTTTCGTACTGCTTGCAGGTCGAAAGCTCTTGAATGCACATCTGCACAGAGCCTTCGCCCGTGATACAGAACACCTCGCTTTGTGGTTTGGCGCGCTTGATGCCCATGGCGTAAGGAATGCCCACGCCCATGGTGCCCAAACCGCCCGAGTTGATCCAGCGGCGCGGCTCGTCAAAGCGGTAGTACTGCGCAGCCCACATTTGGTGCTGGCCCACATCGGAGGTGATGTAAACATCATCGCTCTTGGTCATATTCCACAAGGTCTCGACGACAAATTGCGGCTTGATGACCTCCTGGTTATCGCGGTCGTAATCCAGGCAGCGGGTGGAGCGCCATCCCTCAATGGTGGCCCACCAAGCCTTGAGGGCCTCGGCATCGGGCCGCTCCCGGGTTTCACCCAGCATGTTCAGCATTTCGGTGAGCACATCTTTGCAGTCGCCCACGATAGGCACCTGCACCTTCACACGCTTGGAGATGACGGATGGATCCACATCAATATGGATGATCTTGCGTTCGCGCTGGGTAAAGTGCTTGACGTTGCCAATCACGCGATCATCAAAACGCGCGCCAATGGCGATCAGCACATCACACTCTTGCATGGCGTTGTTGGCTTCTACCGTGCCATGCATGCCCAGCATGCCCACAAACTTGGGATCGGATGCGGGGAAAGCGCCCAGCCCCATCAATGTGCTGGTGACCGGGTAGCCCAACTGCTCCGCCAGCGCGCGCACCTCTCCGGTGGCGTTGCCCAAAATCACACCACCGCCGATGTAGATGTATGGGCGCTTGGCCGCCAGCAAGTATTGCAAAGCCTTGCGAATCTGCCCCGTATGGCCTTTGCGCACGGGGTTGTAGGAGCGCATCTCGCAAGTTTCCGGATGGCCGGTGTAAAGCACCTTTTTGCAGGAAATATCCTTGGGCAAATCAATCACCACCGGGCCGGGGCGGCCGGTGCGGGCGATGTGAAAAGCCTTCTTGACGATCATCGGAATTTCCTCGACGCTTTGCACCAGGAAATTGTGCTTGACCACCGGGCGCGTAATGCCCACCGCATCGCACTCCTGGAAAGCATCCTGCCCGATCAAGGGCGCAGGCACCTGGCCGGAAATCACCACCATGGGGATGCTGTCCATATAAGCCGTGGCCAGCCCCGTGACCGCATTGGTCAGCCCCGGGCCGGATGTGACCAGCGCCACCCCTACTTCACCAGTGGCGCGCGCATAGCCATCGGCGGCATGCACGGCGGCTTGTTCGTGGCGCACCAAGATGTGCTCGATCGCGTCGGGCTGGGCCTGGCACATGCGATAAATCGCATCGTAGATATAAAGCACGGCGCCACCGGGATAGCCCCAGATGTGCCTGACGCCTTCGGCGACCAACGAATGCAACAAAACGTCCGACCCCATCATTTCGGCGGACGCGGCTGAGGCTTGCTCGGCCTGGGCGGCAGAGCGGATTTCGGCTTGGGAGATTTCCATGAGAAAAACCTGCTGTGATTTTCGAAACTGAAAAACCTTCGGTGCCCCTCGCTCGCGCCCTTGTGAGGCCGGCTCAGGACTTAAGCATGTGATCGGGGACGCATCGGAGGCAAACTGCCCGCCCCGGCCACACGCCGTTTGCGAACTGGCTGAGAAAGATAAGGCGTGTATTATTGCATCGAATAGTCTCGCCACAACGGCGGAGACAGATCGGGCAGGCCCCTTGGGCTGGCCCTTGAGGCGTTTTTCCACCTTGCGCGTTGCACCTTGGCATCTGAAAAAGAGTTTGCAGACTTCCTGCAAGAAATCGAAAAGCGTGCGTTCAAACGTGCGCTTTTTCACGTCAAGGATGAAGACGTGGCGCTGGACATCGTGCAAGACAGCATGATGCGCCTGGCCGAACACTACGCAGACAAGCCCATTGAGGAGATCCGCATGCTGTTCAACCGCATTCTGGCCAACAGCACGCTGGACTGGTTTCGCCGCCAAAAAACCCGCAATGCGGTTTTGAGCAACTTCAGCGACTTCGAGCGCAGCGACGAAGCGGGCGACACCTTCTCCCTGCTCGAAAACTACGCAGGCCCCGATGGCAGCGGTCTGGTGGAAAGCGCCGAAACCGCCACCGAGCGCAAGCAAACCTTTGAGCTCATCGAGGCGGCCTTGAAAAAGCTGCCAACTCGTCAACGCGAGGCTTTCATCATGCGTTACTGGGAGGATATGGACGTGGCGGAAACGGCTGCGGCGATGGGATGCTCGGAAGGCAGCGTCAAAACCCATTGCCACCGCGCCGTGCAGGCGCTGAGCAACATGCTTGGCGCACTTGGGGTGAAGCTATGAGGACACACACAAACGAAACACCACCATCGGGGCCGGCCTGCCCCGATGGCCATTGGGGGCCTGAAAACGCCTGCGAAGCGGCGACCGACCTTGCGGGCGCCGCTTTCGCACGCGCCCTGCGCCAGGGCGAGCAGGCTGTGCCCCACGACATCCGCGAGCGCCTGCGCGTAGCCCGGCTGGCTGCTGTGCACGCCCACCAGCGCGCACTGGCGCGCCACGCTGCGCAAGACGAAGCCTCCACCGTCGCCCACAGCCGTCAATCGCCCTTTAGCGGTTGGCGCAAAGCGTTGGCCGCCTTGCCCATTGCCGCCGCGGCTGGCATCGGCGCCATCTTCATGCAAGGCGCAGTCAGTGAAGACGTACCCCATCAGCAGGTGGAAACCGACTTGCACATCCTCTCCAGCGAAGTGCCGCCCTCGGCCTTTGCCGATCCCGCTTTTGGGGAATACCTCAAACGCCAAAAGCTGGACGCATCCGCAGCCAAGCCATAACGGCCGCGCCCGTCGGCAGCGCAGCCAGCATCCACAAGAGGTGGCCTATACTTTTGGCCACCTTTTTATTGCCGGATTCAGGCGCCTTCCGGCCTACTCCTGCGGTTGCAGAACAACGCTTTTGCAGAGCACTTCCCCCCCAACGTGTCCTCTCCCGCCTCCACCACTTCCCGCCAGCCCTCCACAGAGGGAGTCACCTCCGCCAGCTTGGCCGGTTGCTTAACCGCATGTTCGATATTGGCCGCCTTGCTAGGCCACTGGTGGTTGCAGCAACGCCCTTTGCTGGCCCCGTCGCTGCCGCCTGGCATCTCTTATGCCGGGCCGCTCGTCCTCTTTGGCGAGCCACAACCCGCGCCCGATCTCACTCGGCCAGAGCCGTGGCAGCCGCCTACAGGCGTGCACATCACGCGGCCAACGTGGGACGATTTGTCCAAAGAGCGCCAACATCTGCTGGCCGGGCTGGAAACCACCTGGCCCTACATCAGCAGCGCAGAAAAACGCCGCTGGCTGGCGCTGGCCAGGCAGGCGCGCGATTTGAATGCGAGCGACCGCCAGCGCCTGATCCAGAACATTACCGCCTGGGGCCAGCTTGACGAAGGCCAGCGCCTGCAAGTGCGCCAGGAATACCGAGAGCGCAGTCCCGACGAATGGCGGCGCCTGAGCCAGGCGTGGCGCGATTACAGCGCCCTCCCCGCACCCGAGCGCCTCGCGCTCGCCCAGGCGGCCCAAGCCGCAGCCGTTGCCGACGCGCGCCCCGCCAAACGCGCCACGCCGCGCAAAAATCTGGTGCGCATTGCGGCGGCCAAGCAGGCCAAGCCGGGGCTGGCCAACCTGCCCAAGGTGCCGCTGCAACCTGTGCGCTTTACGCAGCCTTCGGCGGCGCAAGATGCCTCTGCCGGCGCCCGCGCAGCCAGCGCCATCACCACCGTGCGCGTGCCCGATGCACCCGCCCCGGCCACACCACCGCCCGCGCGGGTGCGGTATTGGTATGGCGTGCCCATCACGCCGCCCGATCCAGCGCCGATTTACGCCAATTGAGCGTTCCAGCCCTCAAAAATACCAATCAAAAGGCAAAAAAACCTTACCGTTTCGGCATGATGGGCAATATCTTCAATTTACATTGATATAGAACAAAGGCAGCCGATCCGCAGGCCGCCTTTGCGCAGGCTCCAACACCCTTTCAGGCGCCCTTCAAACGCATCTCCGCCGCCCGTGCGTGGGCCTGCAAGCCTTCGCCGTGGGCCAGCACGCTGGCAATGCGTCCCAGGGTTTGTGCGCCTTGTTCGCTCACTTCGATCAGCGAGCTGCGTTTCTGGAAATCCATCACGCCCAGCGGCGAGGAAAAACGCGCCGTGCCGCTGGTGGGCAGCACGTGGTTGGGGCCTGCGCAATAGTCGCCCAGGCTTTCACTGGTGTAAGCGCCCAGGAAAATCGCCCCCGCATGGCGCAGCAGTGGCTCCCACTGGTGCGGCTCGCGGCTGGAGACTTCCAAATGCTCGGGCGCGATGCGGTTGCTGATGGCGCAGGCTTCTTCCATGTCGCGGGTGAGGATGAGCGCACCGCGCCCGCTCAGGCTTTTGGCGATGATCTCGGCGCGCGGCATCTCGGGCAGCAGGCGGTCGATCTCGCGCTGCACGGCGTCAAGGTAAGCCGCATCGGGGCACAGCAAAATCGATTGCGCCAGCTCATCGTGCTCGGCCTGGCTGAACAAATCCATCGCCACCCAATCGGGCGGCGTGCTGCCATCGGCGAGCACCAGAATTTCGCTTGGCCCGGCGATCATGTCGATGCCGACCTGGCCGAACACATGCTTTTTCGCGCTGGCCACGTAGGCGTTGCCCGGGCCGGTGATTTTGTCCACCTTGGGGATGCTGGCCGTGCCATAGGCCAGCGCCGCCACGGCTTGCGCGCCGCCGATGGTGAAGGCGCGCGTGACGCCGGCCACGTAGGCAGCGGCCAGCACCAGCGGGTTTTTCTCGCCGCGCGGCGTGGGCACGACCATCAGGATTTCCGCCACTCCAGCCACATGGGCGGGGATGGCATTCATCAGCACGCTGGAGGGGTAAGCCGCCTTGCCGCCCGGCACGTAAATGCCCACGCGATCGAGCGGCGTGACTTTTTGCCCCAGCAGGCTGCCGTCCTCATCGCGGTACGACCAGCTTTGGCCTGCGGCTTGTTTTTGCGCCTCGTGGTAGCGGCGGATGCGCTCGGCCGCTTGCTGCAAGGCTTGGCGCTGCTGGCTGGGCAGGCTCTCGAACGCGGCGGCCAGCTCGGCCTGCGCCAACTCCAACTGCGCCATGCTCTCGGCCTGCACGCCGTCGAGCTGCCGACTCAGGCGCAGTACGGCGGCATCGCCCTCTTGCTGCACGGCTTGCAAAATTTCGGCCACGCGCTGCTCGATTTGCGCATCGGCATCGGCCGACCAGTGCAGGCGCTGCTGGAAGCGGCTTTCAAAATCGGCATCGGTCGTGGACAGGCGCAGAGGACGGGCTTGGAGGGTCATGGCAGGCGGGTGCGTAAAGATTTCAAGTGAACAAAGCGCCGATTATCGAATACCGAACGCCTGCGCCCACCGCGCCGCCGCGCGCCGCCACGAATGACACACCAAAGGAATGGAAACCGCCCTATCCCGGCGCGCCAGCAAAGACGCCGCCCTGCTTGATTCCCCTGCAATGAAAAGGCGCGGAAAGGGCAAAAAATTCCAATTCAAAGGAAATAAAATACCACTGTTTTGGCATGATAGGAAACAAACAATATTTCCATTGAATTGGAAAACATCAATCCTCAATCCCCCGCTGCGCGGGCACGCCCGCCTGGTAGGCGTGCTTGACCAGCTCCATCGACGTGACCGTATCGGCCACATCGATCAGCTCCTGCGGGCAGCGCCGCCCAGTGAGAGCGACGTGAACATGCGCCGGGCGCTGGCGCAGGCAGTCCAGCACCTCATCGAGCGGCAGCCAGCCGTAAATGAGCGGGTAGGTGATTTCATCGAGCACGACGAGGAAAAACTCCCCGCCCAGAATCGCCTCGCGCGCCCTAGCCCAGCCCTGGCGCGCCAGCTCGGCCGAATGTTCCAGATCGCGGCTTTTCCAGCTAAAGCCATCGCCCAGCCCTTCGATGGGCACGCCCAGCTTTTCAAACGTGCGGTGCTCGCCAAAACGCGCCGAAGGCACTTTGACGAACTGAAAAATCTTCACCGGCTTGCCTCTGCCGTGCGCGCGCAGCGCCAGGCCAAAGGCGGCCGTGCTCTTGCCCTTGCCATTGCCGGTGTTGATGAGGATGAGGCCGCGGCGCTCGCCCTCGGGCTTTTGGCGCACGCGATCCACGGGCGGTTGTTCGATTTGCATGCGAAAAATCCTCAGCGGCTGTCCAGCACCACCATTGTCAAGCGCGAAGCGCACACCATCGCCCCTTGCTCATCAACGATGTCGATTTGCCACACCTGGGTCGAGCGCCCGATGTGCACCGGCCTGGCCGTGCCCGACACCCAGCCCGACGTGGCCGCGCGCAGGTGGTTGGCATTGATATCCAGCCCCACCACATGCTGGCCTTCGGGCGCGGCCATGTAGGCGGCCATGGAACCCAGCGTTTCCGCCAGCGCCACGCTGCAACCGCCGTGCAGCAGGCCAAAGGGCTGCCTGGTGCGCGCATCCACGGGCATGCGCGCGCGCAAAAAATCATCGCCAATGGCCGTCATTTCAATGCCCAGATGGGCCACCGCCGTGTCTTGCGCCATGGCGGTGATGGCCTCCAGGCTCAAAGCCTTTTTCCAAATCGACATAGAAGAAAAATCCAACGCGGAGAAGTCAAAACGCCGCGCATTATCGCGGCCGCCGCCCCAGGTGCAGCCGGGTGCAGCCGCGCGCGCCGGGTGCAGTGACTTCACACGCGCTCCATCAGCAAGGCGATGCCCTGCCCCACGCCGATGCACATGGTGCAAATGGCGTAGCGCCCGCCGCTGGTCTGCAATTGCCGCGCGGCGGTGGTGGCCAGGCGCGCGCCGCTGGCGCCCAGCGGGTGGCCCAGCGCAATCGCGCCGCCCAGGGGGTTGACGCGCGGGTCGTCATCGGCCAGCCCGAGCTGGCGCAGCACGGCCAGGCCCTGCGCGGCGAAGGCTTCGTTGAGTTCGATGAGGTCGATTTGCGCCAGCGTCAGGCCGGTTTTGGCCAGCAGTTTTTGCACCGCCGGCGCGGGGCCGATGCCCATGACGCGCGGGGCCACGCCAACGCAGACGCTGGCGAGCACGCGCGCCAGCGGGCGCAGGCCCTGGCTTTGCATGCCCGCCTCGCTGGCCAGCAGCAGCGCGCAGGCGCCGTCGTTGACGCCGCTGGCGTTGCCCGCCGTCACCGTGCCGTCGGGGCGCACCACGGGTTTGAGGCGCGCGAGCGCCTCCAGCGTGGTGGCGCGGGGGTGTTCGTCCTGGGCGAAGACCAAAGGCTCGCCTTTTTTCTGCGGCAGCGTCACGGGGGTGATTTCGACCTCGAAGCGCCCGGCCTGCTGCGCCGCCTGCGTTTTGCTCTGGCTGGCAAGGGCGAAGCGGTCCTGGTCCTCACGGCTGATGCCGTAGTCTTGCGCCACGTTTTCCGCCGTTTCGGGCATGGAGTCCACGCCGTAGGCGGCGCGCATGGCCGGGTTGATGAAGCGCCAGCCGATGGTGGTGTCGTAAACGGCGTTGTTGCGGCTGAAGGCGGCATCGGCCTTGGGCATGACGAAGGGGGCGCGGCTCATGCTTTCCACGCCGCCGGCGAGCGCGACATCGGCCTGGCCTGCCTGAATAGCCCGCGCGGCGACGGCCACGGCGTCCAGCCCCGAGCCGCACAGGCGGTTGAGAGTGGCGCCGGGCACGCTCTCGGGCAATCCAGCGAGCAAGGCGGCCATGCGCGCGACGTTGCGGTTGTCCTCGCCAGCCTGGTTGGCGCAGCCCAGCCACACGTCGTCGATGGCGGCGGGGTCGAGCTGGGGGTTGCGCGCCAGCAGCGCCTTGAGCGCGATGGCGGCCAAATCGTCGGTGCGCACGCCCGCCAGCGCGCCGCCGTAACGCCCGAAGGGGGTGCGGATGGCATCGCAGATGAAGGCTTGGGCTGTCATGAAATCCTCCTTGGCTTTCGGATGTTTCAATTTTTACATTTCAAAAGGAAACAAAATCAACCTTTTTCGGCATGATTGTAAATAAATCAAATTTACTTTGATTTGTAATTCAGGCGGCAATGCGGTTCAGGCTGCCGAAGTCGCGCCCTTGCGCCACCAATTGCTCCAGCAAGGCGGCGGGCTGCCAGAACAGCGGGTCTTGCCGGGCGAAGGTCTGGATGTCGGCCAGCACCTGAGGCAGGCCCTGCATGTCGGCCCACTTCATGGGGCCGCCGCGCCAGCGCGGAAAGCCGTAGCCAAAGAGAAAGACCGCATCCACATCCAGCGGCCGCAAGGCGATGCCTTCTTGCACCACCTTGGCGCCTTCGTTGACCATCGCGGCCATGTAGCGGCGCATGATCTCCTCGGGCGTGAAGCTGCGCGCGGCGATGCCTTTGCGCTGGCGCTCGGCGTCGATGATTTCCAGCACCTGCGGGTCAACCTGGCCGCTGCGCGCCCCTTCGGGGTAGAGGTAAAAGCCGCGCCCGGTTTTTTGCCCGAACCAGCCGCGCTCGCACAGGCGGTCGGCGATCTCCACGTAACGCGCACGCGGGTCGCGCGTGGCGGCGCGGCGCTTGCGCGTGGCCCAGCCGATGTCGCCACCGGCCAGGTCGATGACCTGAAACGGCCCCATGGCAAAGCCGAAGTCGCGCACGGCGGCGTCGATTTCGTAAGGGCTGGCGCCGTCTTCCATCAGGTAATCGGCCGCTTGCTTGTAGGCGGCCAGGATGCGGTTGCCGATAAAACCGTCGCACACGCCCGCGCGCACCGGGATTTTTTTCAGCCGCTGCGCCAGGGCAAAGGCGGTGGCGACCACATCGGCCGCCGTGCGCTCGGGCACGACGATTTCCAGCAGCTTCATGATGTGCGCCGGGCTGAAAAAGTGCAGGCCGATGACGTCCTGCGGCCGCGCGGTGACGGCGGCGATGGCGTCGATGTCCAGATACGAGGTGTTGGTGGCCAGCACCGCGCCGGGTTTGCAGACGCGATCGAGCGTGCGGAACACGTCTTGCTTGACTTGCAGGTCTTCAAACACGGCCTCGATCACCAAATCCACCTCGGCCAGGGCCTGGTAATCGGCGCCGGGGGCGTAGCGCGCCAGCAGCTCGTCCCTGGCCTGGGGCGTGAGGCGGCCTTTGGCCACCAGGCCATCGCAGATTTTTTCCACATTGGCCTGGCCGCGGGCGATGGCCTGGGCGTCGCGCTCGATCATGTGCACGTGCAGGCCCGCTTGCAGCGCCGCCACGGCTATGCCTGCGCCCATGGTGCCGCCGCCGATCACGGCCAGGCGCTCCACGCGGCGCGGCGCGGCTTCACGCGCCTGGGGCACTTTCAGCACTTCGCGCTCGGCCCAGAAGGCGTGCAGCAGGCCCTGGCGCTGCGGGCTGTCCATGCACTCCAGAAACAGCTCGCGCTCGCGCGCCAGCCCTTGCTCGAATGGCAGTTGCAGCGCCGCGCGCACGGCTTCGATGATTTTCAGCGGCGAGAACAGGCCACGGGTTTTTCTGGCCGTTTCCTGCTCCAACGCTTGCAGCGCCGCCTGGGCAGTGTCGGCATCGGGCACGGGCAAATCGCGCGTGTGGCGCGCTGCTGCGCCCTGAGCCAGCAGCGCGCTGGCCCAGGCCAGACCGGCGGCCACGGGGTCGTCCGCCGCTTCCAGCCGATCCGCCAGCCCGGCGGCCAGCGCCGCTTGGGCTGAGAGCGGCTTGCCACTGAGCATCAGCTCGGCGGCGGCTTTCGCGCCCATGAGGCGGGGCGCGCGTTGCGTGCCGCCCGCGCCGGGCAGCAGGCCCAGATTCACCTCAGGCAGCCCCAGCTTGGCCTGCGGCAGCAACAGCCGGTAGTGCGCCGCCAGCGCCACTTCCAGCCCGCCGCCCAGCGCCGCGCCGTGCAGCACGGCGATCACGGGCTTGGCGCAAGCTTCGATGCGGTTGCACACATCGCGCAGCACGGGCGCTTGCCGCGGTTTGCCGAATTCGCGGATGTCGGCCCCGGCAATAAAGGCCTTGCCCTTGCCAACCAGCAGCACGGCCTGGATGGCGGGGTCTTGCTCGGCTTGCTCCAGCGCGTGCAGCAAGCCTGCGCGCACCGCCTGGCTCAGGGCGTTGACGGGTGGATGGTCGATGTGCAGCACACGCACGTTGCCGTGGGTTTCGGCCACGACGACGCCAGCAGGCGCAGCGGCAGAAGGGATAGCGGTGGAAGGGGCGGCAGATGTCATGGGGCCTCCTGCAATCACGGCCTCAATCGGGCAGCACGGCGGTGACTTCGATTTCCACCTTGGCGCGGTCTTCCACCAGGTCGGCCACCTGCACGGCCGTCATGGCGATGTTGAAGTTGCCGATCAGCTCGCGGTAAGCCCGGCCGATTTCAGGGTAGGCGGCGACGTATTCCTTTTTGTCCTTGACGTACCAGGTCATGCGCACGATGTGCTGCGGGCCAGCGCCGGCCTCGGCCAGCACATCGACGATGTTTTGCAGCGCCTGGCGCACCTGGCCAGCCAGGTCGTCGGTGTGGAAAACGCCTTGGCCGTCCCAGCCGATCATGCCGGCGACGTAGATTTGCGTGCCGCGCACGGCCACGCCGTTGGCGTAGCCTTTGGGACGGGGCCAGCCTTGGGGGAGCAGGACTTGCATGGGGGAACTCCTTTGCTTCAAAACGGTTGAGGGAAAAAGCGTTGCGATGCTGCACACACGTTAGCCGGACGCCAGCGACAGCGCGGCGCGCACGTCTTCGGGGATGGCGATGGCCTGGTGCGTATCCAGATCGGTAAAGACCAGCACCTTGCGCGCCTGCACGCGCAATTGCGCGCCGGCGCGGCATTGCATGTGCAAGGTCAGGGATTTGCCGCCTGCGCGCTCAACCCACAGGCCAAGCTGCACGTCATCGCCCATGCGGCTGATGGCGCGAAAGTCGCACTCCAGCCGCACGATGGGCAGGCCGATGCGGCGCGGCCCCAGCATGTGCGCGTAGCCAATGCCCAGGCCGTGGTCGAACCAGTCTTCCACCAATTGGTTGAACAGCACCAGGTACTGCGGGAAGAAGACGATGCCGGCGGGGTCGCAGTGCGAAAAGCGGATGCGCAGCGGGCGCTCGAAGTGCATGGGCCGGGGTGCGTGCGCGGCGGTGGTGGCGGAAGTTGCGGGGGGCGTGGGCATGAAGTTTTTTCCTTTTCAAACAACGCGCAGGGCCTTCTCAAACGCCGATATAACGCTGCCACAGCGCAGGCTCTTGCGCCAGTTGCGCCGAGCTGCCCTGCCAGACGGGCTGGCCGCGCTCGATGAGGGTGTGGCTGTCGGCCAGCTCGATCAGGCGCTGCACGTATTTGTCGATCACCAGGATGGTCTGGCCCTGCGCGCGCAGCGCGGCCAGGCATTGCCAGATTTCCTCGCGGATCAGGGGCGCCAGGCCCTCGGTGGCTTCGTCCAGGATCAGCAGATGGGGGTTGGTCATCAGCGCGCGGCCAATGGCCAGCATTTGCTGCTCGCCGCCCGAGAGCTGGTTGCCCATGTGGTGCTGGCGCTCTTGCAGGCGCGGGAACAGGTGATAGACGCGCTCGAGCGTCCAGGGCTGCTCGCTGTGGCAGCGGTTGGCGGCAAAGGCTTGCAGGTTTTCGCGCACGCTGAGGTTGGGGAAGATTTGCCGCCCTTCGGGCACCACGGCCAGGCCCATGCGGGCGATGCGCTCGGGCGGCAGGCGCTCGATGCGCTCGCCGCGAAAGCGGATGCTGCCGCCAAAGGCGGGCGTCAGGCCCAGGATGGCGCGCACCGTGGTGGTCTTGCCCATGCCGTTGCGCCCCAGCAGCGTGGCCACGGTGTGCGGGGCAATGGCGCAGTGCATGCCAAACAGCACCTGGCTTTGGCCGTAGCCGGCGTGCACGTCTTGCAGTTCCAGCAGGGCGCTCATGCGGTGCTCTCCGTCGGGGCTGGGGGTTGAGAAGCGGCGTGCTCGTCGCCCAGGTAGGCGCGCTGCACTTCGGGGTCGCGGCGGATGTCTTGCGGCGCTGCGGTGGCGATGACCTTGCCGAACACCAGCGCCGAAATCCGGTCGGCCACGCGAAACACCGCGTCCATGTCGTGCTCGACCAGCAAGATGGTGGCCTGCTGCTCTTTGAGCGCCAGCAGCAGTTGCACCATGCGTTCGGATTCCTCCGGCCCCATGCCGGCCATGGGCTCATCGAGCAGCAGCAGCTTGGGCGAGAGCGCCAGCGCCATGCCCACTTCGAGCTGGCGCTGCTCGCCGTGCGACAAGTCGCCCGCCAGGCGGGCCAGGCGCGCGCCCAGGCCGACGCGCTCGGCGATCTGCGCGGCCTGCGCGTAGCGGGCTTTTTCGGCCCGCGCGGCGCGCCAGAAGCGAAAACTGCCGCCGCTGCGCGATTGCAGCGCCAGGGCCAGGTTGTCCAGCACCGGCAGGCGCTTGAAGATGCTGGTGATCTGGTAGGAGCGCACCAGCCCCAGGTGCACGCGCCGGTGCATGGGCTGTGCGGTGACGTCCTGCCCATCGAACAGGATGCGACCGCTGCTGGGCGCCAGCGCCCCGGCGATCTGCGCGATCAGCGTGGTCTTGCCCGCGCCGTTGGGGCCGATCAGCGCGTGCAGCTCGCCGGGGCGCACTTGCAGGTGGGCGTGGTCGGTGGCCGTCAGCCCGCCAAAGCGTTTGACCAGATCGTCAACGTGCAGCAAGGCCGGGGGATGGGAAGTCTGCGCCGCGCCCGTCATGCCGCCCTCCTGTAAGCCCATTGGCGCAGCCGCGCAGGCAGGCTGAGCACGCCGTTGGGCGCGGCCAGCACCACGGCCAGCAGCAGCGCGCCCAGGTAGAACTGCCAGTGGATGGTGTAGCTCACCAGCACCTCCTCCAGCAGCAGGAACACCACGGCCCCGGCAAAGCCGCCGTACAGATAGCCCACGCCGCCCAGGATCACCATGATGAGCAGCATGCCCGACTGGTTCCACTGCATCAGCGCCGGGCTGACGAAGCTGGCCTGATTGGCCAGCAGCGCGCCAGCCAGCGCGGCCATGGCCCCGGCCAGCGTGAAGGCGGCCAGCTTGTAGCGGTAGGTGGCAAAGCCCAGCGCCTGCATGCGCGTTTCGTTCTCGCGGATGCCTTGCAGCACGTGGCCAAAGCGCGCATTGAGCAGGCGCTGCACCAGCACGAAGGCCAGCGCCGAGAGGGCCAGCACGACGTAGTAAAAATGCGTGTCCGAAGCCAAATCGACGCCCAGGCCCAGCTCCGAACGCTGCATCAGCGACAGCCCATCCTCGCCGCCGTACTGCTTGAGGGAGACCATCAGATAAAACAGCATTTGCGCAAAGGCCAGCGTGATCATGATGAAGTACACGCCCTGCGTGCGCAGGCTGATGGCGCCAATGGCCAGGGCAAACAGCGCGCCCAGCGCCATCGCCAGCGGCCAGGTCAGCCAGGCCGAGGCCAGGCCCTCTTGCATGGCAATGCCCACGGTGTAGGCCCCGATGCCCAGAAAGGCCGCATGCCCCAGGCTGACCATGCCGCCATAGCCCAGGATCAGGTTCAGGCTGGTGGCCGCCAGCGTGAAGATCAGGATGCGGCTGGCCACGGCGATGTAGAAATCGCCCTCCAGCGCCGTCAGCACGGGCGGCAGCGCCAGCAGGCCCAGCAGCAGCGCGGCGCTGACCGCGCGCGGCAGGCGCTGGTCCAGCAAGCTGGTGATGGCAGGGGCGGCGGGGGTGGTGGCAGAAGTGGCAGATGGGGTGGTCATGGCATCAGCCTCGCGCGGGGAACAGGCCGCTGGGCTTGAAGAACAGCACCACGGCCATGAGCAGGTAAATCAGGATGGAGGCCACCGCCGGGCCAGCGTTGGCGGCCAGCTCGGCATCCATGAGCTGGCGAAACAGCAGCGGGATCAGCGTGCGCCCGGCCGTATCGACCAAGCCCACCAGCAAGGCCCCCAGCAGCGCGCCGCGGATGGAGCCGATGCCGCCGATGACGATGACCACAAAGGCCAGGATCAGAATGCTCTCGCCCATGCCCACCTGCACGGCCAGCAGCGGCCCGAGCATGCCGCCGGCCAGCGCGCACAGCGCGGCGGCAAAGGCGAACAAGGCGGTGAACAGCAGCCGCACGTTGGCCCCCATGGCCAGCGCCATCTCGCGGTTGGACGCGCCCGCGCGCACCTGCATGCCGATGCGCGTGCGCGCAATCAGCCAGTACATGCCCAGCGCCACCAGCAGCCCCACGCCGATGATGAACAGCCGGTAGGCCGGGTAGCTCAAGCCCGGCGCCAGTGTGACGGGGCCGGCCAGCGCCGCAGGCGGGTTGAGCTGGATGGGCTGCGGCCCCCAGAGCATGCGCACCGCCTCATTGGCCATGAGCATGATGGCGAAGGTGCCCATGACCTGCGAGAGATGATCGCGCCGGTAAAAGCGTTGCAGCACCGTGCGCTCCAGCAGCACGCCCGCCAGCACTGTTGCGCCGATGCCGCCCAGCAGCCCGAGCCAGAACGAGCCGCTGGCCGCCGCGATGC
>JAUMYU010000011.1:0-1985 GCA_030528485.1 Comamonadaceae bacterium | reverse complement strand
GCGCCGATGCCGCCCAGCAGCCCGAGCCAGAACGAGCCGCTGGCCGCCGCGATGCTGGCGATCAGGTACGCGCCAATCATGTACAGCGAGCCATGCGCCAGGTTGATCATGTCCATGATGCCGAACACCAGCGTCAGGCCAGCGGCCAGCAGGAACAGCATCAGCCCGAATTGCAGGCCGTTGAGCAGTTGCTCCAGAACCAGGGTGGTTTGCATGAAAGAAAAGGGAAAGGATGGGGGTGGACGCCCGCAGGGGCGTCGCACGGCGCCGGGGCCAGAGCGCCATCGGATCAGGCCCGGCCTTTTGAACAAACCCTGAACAGACGCTTACTGCGGCATCTTGCAATCGCCTACGTAGGCATCGCTGTGGTTTTCGAACGCCTTGCCGATCAGCTTGTTGGTGACCTTGCCATCTTCGCCCTTGACCACTTCGCGCATGTAGTAGTGCTGGATCGGGAAGTGGTTGGTGTTGAAGCGGAAATCGCCGCGCACCGAGCTGAAGTTGGCCGCCTGCAAGGCCTTGCCGATGGCGGCCTTGTCCTTGAGGTTGCCGCCCGTGGCCTTGACGGCCGAGTCAATCAGCATGGCCGCGTCGTAGCCCTGCGAGGCGTACAGCGTGGGCGTGCGGCCGTATTCCTTGCGGAAGTCCTCGACGAAGCGCCGGTTGGCGGCGTTGTCCAGATCCCAGGCCCATTGCGAGGCGTTGTAAATGCCCACGGTGGCCTCGCCCACGGCGCTGATGACGTCCTCATCGGCGGAAAAGCCCGGGGCGAACAAGGCCATGCTGTCTTTCAGACCCGCGCCGTGGAACTGCTTGATGAAGTTGATGCCCAGCCCGCCGGGCAGGAAGAAATACACCGCCTCGGCGCCGGAGGCGCGAATCTGCGACAGCTCCGCGCCATAGTCCAGTTGCGACAGCGGGGTGTAGATCTCCAGCGCCACCTCGCCCTTGTAAAAGCGTTTGAAACCGGCCAGCGCATCCTTGCCGCCGGGGTAGTTGGGGGCGATCAGCGCCACTTTCTTGATGCCCTTGTCCTGCACGGCCTGGCCCACGGCCTCGTGCTGGTTGTCGTTCTGGTAGGCGGCGCTGAAGAAGTAGGGGTTGCACTGCTTGCCCGCCAGTTGCGAGGGGCTGGCGTTGGCGCTGACGTAGTAGGTCTTGTTGGCAAAAATGGCCGGGGCCACGGCCAGCATGATGTTGGAGAACACCACGCCGGTCATGAAATCCACCTTCTCGCGCTTGAGCAGGCGGTCGGTGGTTTGCTTGGCCGCGTCGGGGCTTTGCTGGTCATCGACGATCACCAGCTTGGCCGGCAGGCCGCCGAGCTTGCCCTCGGTGTGCTTGAGCGCGAGCTGAAAGCCGTCGCGGATGTCGATGCCCAGCGTCGAGCCCGGGCCCGAGAGCGTGCTGAGCAGGCCGATCTTCACCTCCTCGGCGGCCGAGGCGGCCTGGGCCAGGCACAGCGCCGCCGCGCCAGCCACGGCGGCCAGGGTGCGGGAACGAAGGCTGGGAAAGCGGATGCTGGGGCGGGGGGTGCGGTTCATGCGGGTGTCTCCTTGGATGTCATGAATGGGGTGGAGCAAAGGGCCTGCTGCATTTGCAGGGCGAAAAAGTATCGCATCCGGAGCCGGGCGGTCGGGCGCTTGGGCCAGGCTTTGGCCCAGGCGCTTTCAGCCATGCTGCTGGCCCATGCGGCGCTTAAGCGCGCTGCGCTGGAGCTTGCCGGTGGTGGTGCGCGGCAGCGCGGCGATGAACTCCACGGCGCGCGGGTATTTGTAGGGCGCCACGGTCTGCTTGACGAACTCCTGCAAGGCCGCGACCAGCTCGGCATCGGCGGCCACGCCCTCCTTGACGACGACGAAGGCTTTGACGATCTGGCCGCGCTCCTCATCGGGCGCGCCGATGACGGCGCATTCGGCCACGGCCGGGTGCTGCATCAGCGCCTCCTCCACCTCGGGCGCGGCGATGTTGTAGCCCGCCGAGAT
>JAUMYU010000085.1 GCA_030528485.1 Comamonadaceae bacterium | reverse complement strand
GCACCGTGATGGTGCCGGCCACATAGCCTTTGAGGCGCAGCCGGGTCAGCGCCAGGAAGAAAAAGATGATGGGAATGAGCGCAACCAGCGCCGAGACCCAGACGTTGCCTGCCGGGTCGTAGTTTTGTTGCCAGATAGCGGGTTCCATAGCCCGAAGCTCCATGTCATAAAAAAATGAACAACCAGCCGCAGCGGCGGCAGTGCGCGCGCCACTGGCCGGGTTGCGGCCTGCGCATCGGGCTGGGTGCGAATTGGTGATGTTTGTTATTGGTCATACCAATTTTGCCTTGCGCGAAAACGCGACGTGATTCTGGAGATCGGTTTGGTGGTGCGAATTGGGGGAAACCCTTGTGACAGGTTTTGAGCGGATGGAAAACCGATTTTGGTCATACCAATTGGGCGGCGTTGTGCCGGGGCGCATGGGGCCGGGCATCTCCATCACTTTTCCCGAGAAAGGTCGCTCCCATCGTGGTATGTCGGCGTGAAGATGGACGTCGTGCAAAAACTGCACACGGCACCGGGAGGCGTCCTATCGCATCCAAGTGGCGCAGCCTTTGATTGACCTCAACCCAATGGAGTTTTCATGAAAAACAGCACCGAAAAAACTGGAGTTGCAATTTACTGGGACTTCGAAAACATGCACCTGGGATTGGTTTCCAACATTATGGGGCATGATTTTTACACTGCCTGGCGAAAACAAAGCGACTATAGCGGAAAGGAATTGCCTGAACTGGTTGATGTGGCGCGAGTCGTTGAATATGTTCAATCTTCGGGCGATATCTTGATTAATCGCGCTTATGGCAACTGGCAGAAAATGAGCGTTTATCGCAATGCGCTGACTAGTCAGGCGATTGATTTGGTGCAGCTTTTCCCCGCTGGCAATGGCGCGAAAAATGGCGGGGATATTCGCATGGCAATGGACGTGATGGAAGACATCCAGTGCTATGGTGAAAAAATCGATACCGTCGTCATCGTCAGTGGCGACAGCGACTTCATTCCCCTGGTGAGCAAAATGAAGTTCCACCGCAAGCGTTTGGTGGGGGTTGGTTCGCAAGCCAGCGCGAGCTTGAACTGGATTCGTGCCTGCGATGAGTTCATGCATTATGAACGCTTGATGCCGGTGCTAAATCCCCGGTTCAATCCGGTAGAGTGCCTGAAAAAACTGGTGGGGCAAACCAAAAGCCGCTACATGAAAAAGCACGATTTGGCATTTGCTTTTTACAAGCATGTGCCGGGGCTGGATGTGCGCGCCTTGATTCCTGGTGAATCCATCGTGGATTACATGGATTACTTGAACCGTCAGCACCATATTTGGGATGAATATGGTAGCGGCCTGGAAACCCAGGTGTGCCCGCGCAAATTGGCCCAGCGGCCCAGCATGCATGCAAGCAGGGGCGAGTTTCCGGCCAGCGCCCCGGCATCGACATTGGCCCCTGATGCGGGGCTGCCTGTTCAAACCGCACAACCGGCGCAGGCGCTGGAGGCGGAAAGCGGGATGGGGAATGCGCCGCAACCGGGCGCAGGGTCTGGCCCGGCGGCGAGGGCTTTGCCCGATGGCAAGGTGCTGATTGGGCGGGCGATTGATGCACTGCAATGGAAAAGCAAGCCTGGGGGCTGGGTGAATATGGCCAATATGACGGGCGCATTGCGCAATGAGTTTCCCGTTTTCAAGCCGGATTTGTATGGGTTCTTGAAATTGTCAGAGTTTATCGAGAGCTGCGGTTTTGAAATGGGGCGCGTGGACGGGTCTTTGCACTGCCGCAGGCGCCCTTTGGTGGAGGGTGCGGAAAACGAGGCGGAAAACGCTGTCGTCGCTGAAAGCGAATCTGTCGATGAGGCCCAGGCGCAAGCGCGGGAGAAAGAGGCGCTGGATATTTTGCAGCGTGCGCTGCGTGCGGCGGCACGCGAGGAAAATATTTCAGAAGGCTGGGTCGATAGCCGGGAGATGTTCCAGGCCTGCCGAAAAATCCAGCCGGACTTTCATTTGCGCAATTATTTCAGCGGGAGCTACGTTGATTTTCTGCAGAAACAAGCCCAAATCGGCGCGCTCGATTATGTTTATCGGGATGGCGTCCATTGGTATCGGGTGCATGAGGCTGAGGAAGCGGCTGCGGATGAAAACGGGCCGGAGGTTTTGGATGGTGATGCCGTGATGTCCGCGCCAAATCCAGTTCTTTCCCCTGCTGACGCCGAGGATGAGAATATCCAGGAGGATTTGGCGATGGAGGATACAGGGGCGCTCGATAATGAAAATGCGATGGAGGCGCCGGAGGCTTTCGATTTTCCCGATCAGATGGAAGCGACTTGGCAATTGGCCCCTTTCTTTGACGAACCAGAGGAGGGATATATGGGCCAAGAGGCATCGGATGGTCAGGCATCGGATGGGCATGCGCTGGAAGACGGGCATCCTGCAACGTCCATGCCGTTATCCGACGCCATGCGGCTGCTGCCATCGCAGGCGCAAGTTCAACCGCAAGGGGCGGCGCAGGATTGATGCTCGCCCGGCTGCGTCTGGCTCTGCGCCGGATGTAGCCGGGTGGCTAGTCCGGCCAGTTCCAGCAAGCCATGAAAAAAAGCGCCAAAGCTCAGGCTTTGGCGCTTTTTGTTTGAGGCTGTGGGGCGCGGCTCTGGCAAAGCGCCAATGGGGCCCGCCCATCGGGGCTTCGCTGCCGTGCCCATGGCGTCTGGCAATGGCGGCTTAGCGGTTGTTGGCCTTCTCGAAACGCTCCAGCTCCTCGTTGCCGCGTTTGACGATGGCTTCCAGCGCGTCCTTGGGCGATTTCTTGCCGGCCCAGATTTGTTCGGTTTCCTCGTCGGCGATGGTGCGGATTTGCACGAAGTTGCCCAGGCGGATGCCGCGCGATTTGTCGGTGGTCTTGCGGATCATCTGCGTCACGGCCACGTCGGTGCCGGGTTTTTCCTTGTAGAAGCCCGATTGCTCGGTCAGCTCGAACGCGGCGGTGGTCACGGGCAGGTAGCCGGTGCGCTGGTGGCTGGCCGCCTGCACTTCGGGCTTGGAGAGGAAGTTCAGGAAATCGGCCACGCCTTTGTATTCCTTGGCGCTCTTGCCCGAGAGCACCCACAGGCTGGCGCCGCCGATGGCGGTGTTTTGCGGCGCGCCTTCCACGTCGGCGTAGTAGGGCAGGGTGGAGATGCCGTAGTCGAACTTCGACTCCTTGGCCAGGCGGGAGTACACGCCGGAGCTGCCGGTCATCATGGCGCATTCGCCAGCGGCGAAGATGGCGTCGGCCTTGTTGCCGCGGCCTTTGTAAACAAAGCTGCCTTCCTTGGCGGCCTTGGCCAGGTTCTCGAAGTGTTGCAGGTGCAGCGGGGAGTTGACCAGCAGGCGGGCGCTGTTGCCGTCAAAGCCGTTGTTGGCGCTGGCAAACAGGGTGTTGTGCCACAGGGAGAAGCTTTCCAGTTGCGTCCAGCTAATCCAGCTTGTGGTGAAGGCGCATTTGTGGCCGCTGTCCTTGAGCTTGGTGGCTGCTTCAAAGACTTCGGGCCAGGTTTTGGGGGCTTTTTCGGGGTCAAGGCCGGCGGCCTTGAAGGCGTCCTTGTTGTAATAAAAGACGGTGGTGGAGCTGTTGAAGGGGAAGCTGAGCATCTGGCCGTTGGGGGCGGTGTAGTAGCCCGTCACGGCGGAGACGTAGGCGTTGGGGTCGAATTTGAAGCCTGCGTCGTCGAGCACTTTGCCTACGGGCACGGTGGCGCCTTTGGCGGCCATCATGGTGGCGGTGCCCACTTCAAACACTTGCAGCAAATGCGGGGCGTTGCCGGCGCGGAAGGCGGCGATGGCGCCGGTCATGGCCTCGTCGTACGTGCCTTTGTAGGTGGGCACGACGCGGTATTCGCTTTGGCTTTCGTTGTATTGCTTGGCCAGGTCGTTGACCCATTCGCCCAGGGCGGCGGACATGGAGTGCCACCATTGGATTTCGGTCTGGGCATGGGCGCCGGTAACGGCCAGGGCGGCCGCGGCGGCCAGGGTGAGTTGACGCAATTTCATCGGTTCTCCTTGGATGGGGACAAAAGAAAGGGCGATGGTAAGTCAGATTTGTTGCAGTTTTTTGACCTTCGCGCTGCTGCGCGCATCCCGCAGGTTGGGGCTGGGGCACGGGGCGCGCCCGCTGGCGGGTGCGTGTGCAGTGGGGGTATTTTCTATTTCTTGGGAAAATTTATTTTATGTATAAGTTGCCTAAATTAGGTGATTTTATTTCCTTTTGATTTATAAAATGGGTGATCTGGGCTTTGAGTCAGGGCGCGCCGTGCCAGGTTTGCAGGGCATGCACCCACAGGCGGGCGGGGAGCTTCCAGCGGCGCTCAATCTCCTCGGCCCGCTCGCGCAGCACGGGCATGGGCACGTCTTGCGGCTGTTTGCGCGCGAGGATGACGGTGTTGCCTTCGCGCGTGGGCTTGAAGTGCCACAGGTGCGGGCCGAAGGCGCTGGCGATGTGGCGCATGTTGCGCTCGAAGCTGGCGCTGCGGCCAAAGAGGTTGACGCTCATGCAGCCGCCGGGGGCGAGCATCTCCCAGCAGTGGCGGTAGAACTCGGCGCTCTCGAGCACGGGGCCGGCGGCTTCGTGGTCGTAGAGATCGACTTGCAGGGCATCGACGCTGGCGTGCCAGTCGGGGTCTTGCACGGCATCGGCGGCGTTGGCCACCAGCACTTGCAGGCGCTCGTTGTTGGCGGGCAGGCGAAACCAGCGCATGCAGGCGGCGACGACCTGGGGGTTGAGTTCGATGGTGGTGGTGCGCATGCCCAGGCGGCGGTAGCAGAACTTGGTGAGCGCGGCCGCGCCCAGGCCCAGTTGCATGGCGTGGCGCTCGGCGACTTCATCGGGCGGCACGAACAGCAGCCAGGCCATCATGCGCTGGACGTATTCCAGCTCAATGTCGATGGGGCGGGCGATGCGCATGGAGCCTTGGATCCAGGGCGAATCCAGGTGCAGGTGGCGCACGCCGTCTTCTTCGGAGATGCTGACATCGGGCAGTGGGGCAGGGGTGTGGGGCATGGCTATTTTTACATATCAAAGGAAAATTCATTTCAATACAGACTTGCCAAAACAAGGGTATTTTATTTCCTATTGATTTGTAATTTCAGGTGTTTTCAAAAGGTTGCAATGCTTGCAGGGCGGGCAGGGCGGCCAGCGCGTTGCGGTGGCTTTGCTGCATCCATTGTTCAAGGGGCAGGCCGCGCAGGCGGGCGATTTCGGCGGCGATGCGCGGCAGCTCGGCGGGGCTGTTGCGGCCCTGGGGCTGGCCGCTGGCGCGGGCCTGGGCGGGCACGTACAGCCATTGCGGGGGGATGTCCGGCGCGTCGGTCTCCATCACGATGGCGTCGGAGGGCAATTGCGCCGCCAGCCGCCGCAGTTGCAGCGCGCGCTCGTGCGTGGCCGCGCCGCCAAAGCCGAGTTTGAAGCCCAGATCCAGCAATGCGTGGGCTTGTTGGAGGCTGCCGTTGAAGGCGTGGGCAATGCCGCCGTGCGCAAAGTGCGCCTGGCGCAGTTGCTTGAGCACGGCATCGACGGAGCGGCGCACGTGCAGGATGACGGGCAGGCGCTGCGCCTGGGCCAGCCGCAGTTGCTCGCGCAGCACCTGGGTTTGCCAGGCGGCGTCGGGCGCGGGGTCGAAAAAGTCCAGCCCGATTTCGCCCACGGCCACCAGCCGTGTATCGCCCGCGTGGGCGTGCAGGGCCTGTTCCAGCGCGGCCAGGTCGCCCGGCTGGCTTTCGGGGGTGTAAAGCGGGTGGATGCCCAGCGCGTAGGCATCGCCAAAGGCGTGGGCGCACTGGCGGGCGGCGGCCCAGGTGCGCCGCGCCACGGCGGGGATGACGCACAAGCGCACCCCGGCAGCGCGGGCCTGGGCGCGCACGGCGGCGCGGTCGGCGTCGAACTCGGGGGCGTCCAGGTGGCAATGGGTGTCGATCCAGCAGGCGGGCATGGGGGATTTCGCAGAGGCGGAGGCGTACTCGGGGGGCGTACTCG
>JAUMYU010000084.1 GCA_030528485.1 Comamonadaceae bacterium | reverse complement strand
TTTCGGCCAGCTCGCCCACGCCGCGCACGCGGCGGTTGCCCAGGTGGTCGATGTCGTCCACCTGACCTTTGCCGTTGCGCAAGTCCACCAGGATTTTCACGACCGCCAGAATGTCCTCGTTGGACAGCACCATCGCGCCTTTGGGGTCGGGGTTGCCAATCTTGGCGTTGAACTTCATGCGGCCCACGCGCGAGAGGTCGTAGGTGTCCGGGTTGAAGAACAGGCGATAGAACAAAGCCTGCACCGCTTCTTCGGTAGGCGGCTCGCCAGGGCGCATCATGCGGTAAATGGCGATGCGGGCGGCTGTCTCATCCGTGGTTTCATCAATACGCAGCGTCTGGGAGATATACGCCCCACGATCGAGCTCATTGGTGTAGATACAGGCCATTTGCTTGATACCCGCCGTGCGGAGTTTTTTCAGCAACGCCTCGGTCAATTCCTCATTGACGCGGGCCAGCACCTCGCCCGTATCGCCATCGACCACGCTCTTGGCCAGCACACGGCCAATCAAAAAGTCCTCCGGCACGGCCAAATCCTTGAGGCCAGCTTGCTCTATCTCGCGGATGTTGCGCGCCGTCACCCGCTTGTCTTTGGCAACGATAACTTTGCCCGATTTGTCCGTGATGTCAAACCGCGCCACATCGCCCTTGAGACGTTCGGGCACCAGCTCCATGCGCGCGCCGCTGTCCATCAAGGTGAAGTTGTCGTTGTCAAAGAAGTTCGCCAGGATCGCCTCGGGCGTCAGGCCAATCGCCTTGAGCAGAATCGTCACCGGCATCTTGCGGCGACGGTCAACGCGGAAGTACAGCAAATCCTTGGGGTCGAACTCGAAATCCAGCCAGGAGCCACGGTAAGGAATCACGCGCGCCGAAAACAGCAGCTTGCCCGAGCTGTGGGTCTTGCCCTTGTCGTGCTCGAAAAACACGCCCGGGCTGCGGTGCAACTGGCTGACGATGACGCGCTCGGTGCCGTTGATGATGAACGAACCTTTATCGGTCATCAGCGGCACTTCGCCCATATAGACCTCTTGCTCTTTCACTTCCTTGACCACCTTGTTCTGCGAGGTGGAGGCGTCACGGTCGTAAATGATGAGCTGCAGGCGCGCGCGCACGGCCGAGGCGTAAGTCAAGCCCCGGGTCTGGCACTCGCGCACATCGAAAGCCGGTTTGGCCAGGTTGTATTCAATGAACTTCATCTCCACAAAACCGTTGTGGGAGACGATCGGGAAAGCCGAGTTGAATGCCGCCTGCAAGCCCTCGTCCAGGCGTTTCTTGGGAGGCACGTCCGCTTGCAGGAATGCCGTATAGGCATCCTTTTGCATTTGCAGCAAATAGGGGATAGGCAAAACACTTTCGCGGCGGCCAAAGCTCTTGCGGATGCGCTTGCGTTCGGTATAGGAATAAGCCATGAGATCTCCGGTCTGAAGGGCTGGGTTTCAGGGGATTCTTCGACGGTGCACTTGCCAGCGCCCAGGATAGGGGCTTGAAGTCTTGGCGGTTGGCCACTACCAACCATGGCAGACGGCGGTGCCTTGCACACCACCCGACCAAGGTGCTTTGCTGTGTCGCGGATTCAGAAAGCACACAAAAACAGGCTTGGCGCATCAGCGACCAAAAACGCTTTTGTCTGCACTCTGACACAGTGCTGGCGGCCAGCTTGCCACCCACACACAATATTCCAAATCAAAAGAAAATCAAATCTTTACCCATCAAGCCAAAAACAGGCGATTAATTATCCTATTGATCTATAAAATAAAACACCTTCACCCTATGCGGCAACCTTTCAATTTCCATAGGTGTGAAAACAACAAGAGCCAGGGGCTCGCAATCGAACCCCTGGCTTGTGCAAGCGCCTCAAATTACTTGAGTTCAGCCTTGGCGCCAGCTTCTTCCAGCTTCTTGAGAGCGGCTTCAGCGTCGGCCTTGGGCAGAGCTTCCTTGACCGTCTTGGGAGCGCCGTCCACCAGTTCTTTGGCTTCCTTGAGGCCCAGGCCAGTGATTTCACGCACAGCCTTAATCACGGCCACCTTGTTGCTGCCAGCGTCCTTGAGTTCCACATTGAACTCGGTCTTCTCTTCTCCGCCAGCAGCGCCGCCAGCAGCAGGAGCAGCCATGGCGGCAGCGCTCACGCCGAATTTCTCTTCAATCGCCTTGACCAGATCGTTCAGTTCCAGAACGGTCATGCTGTCCAGGGCGGTCAGGAATGCGTCTTTATCGAATGCCATTTTGTTGATCCTTTAATGGGAAATAGGGGGTTTCGGATTGGTTCGTTTCGAGCAATAGCCCCGCGCATCATGCAGCGGCCGCCTCGCCCTTTTTCTCGGCCAAAGCGGCCAGCACGCGAGCCGTGCGGGAGACCGGCGATTGCAACAAGCCCAACAATTGCGACAGCAACACTTCTTTGCTGGGGATGCTGGCCAGCTCCTTGACGCCATTGGCATCAAGCGCCTTGCCGTCGTAAACACCGCCACGGATGACCAGCTTGTCATTGGTTTTCGCAAAGTCGGCCACCACTTTCGCGGCAGCGATAGCGTCTTCCGAGAAACCATAGATCAGCGGGCCCGTGAACTGGTCCGCCACCACTTCGAACGCACTGCCAGCCACTGCGCGACGCGCAAGCGTGTTCTTCAACACGCTCAAATTCACGTTTTGCGCACGGGCCTTGACGCGAAGCTGGGTCAGATCAGCCACCGTAACACCACGGTATTCCGCCACTACCAGCGTCTGGCTTTTGGCGGCGAGGTCGGCCACTTGTGCAACGACCGCCTCTTTTTCACTGCGATTCAGACTCAAGGTCCTTCTCCTTTCAATGCAGCCGAGCGAAGCCCAAAAAAGAACCTCACCCACTGCGCCGGTTTCAGCGACCACAACTGCCAGAGAACAGGCCCGCAATGCGGCAAAACCGCATCCGCTGCACCATTTCCACCAGTGGGCACCATCTGCGCTGGCCCATTTACCGCCCCACAAAGGAGCGCAAAAGCTTAGACAGGCAACCCTGCACCAGCGGTCTTCGATGACCTACCACCCACAAAAACAGGGGTGACAGCCCACCAAACCAAAGCACGCCCAAGCAAAAACCAAGGCACGCTTCGGATTTTTTTCACATCAGGCTGCAATGCTTTGCGTTTCCACACGCACACCCACGCCCATGGTGGACGACACCGCAACCTTGCGCAGGTACAAGCCCTTCGCGCCAGCGGGCTTAGCCTTATTGAGCGCCTCAATCAGAGCCTGCAAGTTCTCCTGCAACTTGCCATCTTCAAACGAACGACGACCAATCGTGCCGTGGATGATGCCAGCCTTGTCAACACGGAATTGAACCTGACCAGCCTTGGCATTCTTCACAGCCGTCGCCACATCAGGCGTCACCGTACCCACCTTGGGGTTAGGCATCAAACCGCGCGGGCCGAGAATTTGACCCAAAGCACCCACCACGCGCATCGCATCGGGAGCCGCGATCACAACGTCGTAGGGGATGTTGCCGGTCTTGAACTCAGCCGCCAGCTCGTCCATACCCACCACGTCAGCACCAGCCGCCTTGGCCTCTTCCGCTTTGGCGCCCTGGGCAAACACCGCCACACGCGCCGTCTTGCCGGTACCGTTAGGCAACACGACCGCGCCACGCACCACCTGGTCGGACTTCTTGGCGTCCACACCCAGTTGCACAGCCACATCGATGGACTCATCGAACTTGGCCGTAGCGCACTCCTTGACCAGCGCAATTGCCTCAGCCCAAGGGTAAAGCTTGCCGCCGTCAACCTTGCCTTGCAGGGCTTTTTGTTTCTTAGTCAGCTTGGCCATTTCACACCCCTTCCACAGTCACACCCATCGAGCGCGCAGAACCCGCAATGGTGCGCACCGCCGCATCCAAATCAGCCGCGCTAAGGTCAGCCATCTTGGTTTTGGCAATTTCTTCCAACTGCGCACGGGTGATCTTGCCCACCTTTTGCTTGTTGGGATTGGCAGAACCCTTATCCAGCTTGATCGCTTTCTTGATCAGCGTGGCCGCAGGAGGCGTCTTGATGATGAAGGTAAAGCTCTTGTCCGCGTAAGCCGTAATCACCACAGGCAACGGCAAGCCAGGCTCCATGCCTTGCGTCTGCGCATTGAACGCCTTGGTGAACTCCATGATGTTCAGGCCACGCTGACCGAGCGCGGGGCCAATAGGAGGCGAAGGATTGGCCTTGCCTGCGGGCACTTGCAGCTTGATAAAGCCGACGATTTTCTTTGCCATTTAAAAACTCCAATCTGGGTACAAACGCTGCCCGGCACTTCGGCTATAGCCCAAACCGCCAAGCCAGCTCCCCTCAGGTTAAAAATGCCCGGCACCGGGCAAACCGCGCATTGTAATGACGCCGGTTTTTTTGCACAAGAGGCCACTGCAATAATTTGGGGCAAGCTAGGTGTTTTGCATGCCCGCCCCCAATCAAGGCAACACACCCTGCCCCAAGCGCAAGCCCTGTACCAAGCCATCCTCCGCAATGACCACCAAGGTTTGACCGACCAACAGCGGCGCGCGCAAGGCCGACTTGCCCACCTGCCATCGAGTCAGCTCGCTGCCGTCCTCGCGATCGAGCAGATGCAGTAAGCCCGTAGAGTCGCCCACGGCCACTGCGCGCTCCAAGCCCAGTGGCGCAGAAAGTTGGCGATACCTCAGGCGGTCAGAAAGCCATTTCTGCTTGCCGTCCACTCGATCCCAGGCCTGCAAGCGACCGGAAACATCTACGCTGTAGATGGCGTCCGCATCTCCTCCAACGCCTTGTGCACCGTTGTGGCGTTGCGTCCACAACGTGGCGCCGCTGGTGGCATGCACACAGCCAATCGCCGTTTGAAACGCTTGCACGCAAAGGCCGCTACCTTGACGGCTAAAAGGCGCCAGCACATCAACCAAGCGCTCGATATCGTTGATCCCACGCGGCACCGCCACGGGAGTCTCCCAACGCAGCGAGCCGGTATCGGGATTGATGCCCATGACCCGCCCGGAAAACCCTGTCACCAGGGTATCGCCCACCGCCGTGAGCAGCAGCGCCTGGCGCAGCGCCAGCGCCTCGCCTTCCACGCCCGGGCGATCCCAAATCGGGGAACCGCTTTCGGCATCGAAAGCGTACAACGCACGATCAGCCGCCAGCACAAATACGCGCCCACCCGCCACCAGCGGCGGCGTGAACGAACGGCCTGGCAAAGCGCGGCGCCAGATGACTTGCCCATCGCGCAGTGCAACCACATCGTTTTGCGCAGTCACAACGGCAAAGACACGCCCATCGCCGCCCACGCCGGCCACCAAAGATTCGCCCAGTTTGGCTTGCCAAAGCACGGCGCCCGTCTCGGCGTCCAGGCTCGTCACCGCGCCCGTAGCCGTTGCCACGGTCAGCGCGTTACCGTTCACCTGCGGCCGCAACTGCACATCGCCCAATTTGCCGATCTGAGCCGTCCAGACTGGATTTAACGCCACGCGTGACGCGCTGGGCGCCAGCACTTGCGGCTTCGGCGCTTTATTGCTGGAGAGCAAGGAGCAGGCCACCAGCTGACTGGCCACCACGGCCAACAACAGCGCCTTGCAGGATTTAGCGATACGCATCATTTCTCCCGTTCACATCCGAAGACCACGGCAGCGCTGCACGCACCGCCATCCATGCCCCACGCATTAACCGGCTTTGGCCGGGTTCTGCCCCAAAGCATTGAGCTTGGCTTCCACCACACTGCGATAGGGCGTGAAAGCATCCAGACCCGCAAACGCCGCCTGGTAAGCGGCGATAGCCTCCTGCGTCTTGCCCTGCTCTTGCAAGATGTCGCCACGGCGGTCGTCACGCAAAGCGCGGTATTCGTAGGGGAAGTTGTAAGCATCCAGCGCAGCCAACGCCGCATCCCATTGTTTTTGCTGCATGTGCACGGCTGCCTTGCGCAGCACGGCCAGCGCTTTAAAGCCTTCATCTTGGCTGTTGCGCTGCACCCAGTCGAACGCCTTTTCCGCCGCAGGCCAATCCTGCTGATCTACCCAATATTTACCTGCCAGCAACGAGGCCTGGCTGGCCTGCGCCGTACCCGGGAAGCTCGATTGCAGCACTTCCAGACTCTGCGCCAATGCGCCGCTTTGGTTTTGCTGTGTCGCCAATGCCACTTGATCGAACAGCTCGGCGGCTTTGCCAGCTTGCTGTGTTTTCCAATAATTCCAACCGTTGTAAGCCGCTACGGCCAGGACGATCGCCAAAGCCACGGAGGAAATCAGCGTCCCCCAGCGGTTCCAGAAGTGCTTGATAAGCGCGATTTGTTCCTGTTCTTGCAGGTCGTAGTTAGAAGCCATACACAGTGAAATAGGGTCAATCAGTCAAGAGAGTCTCAGGCAGCTTGCACCTAGGAGCATTCGCTAGCGCGCCTGGTACGCCCACTCAAGGCGAAACCAGCGATTGTATGCGGGCCGCCAAGGCGCCGACATCCGCCAGGGGCACACCCTGCTGCTCGCCGCCTCGCAAAGGTTTGAGCGCCACCTCGCCACGCGCCAGCTCATCCGCCCCAAACACCAGCGCACAGGCCGCGCCGCTGGCGTCGGCCTTCTTGAACTGACTCTTGAAACTGCCCATGCCCTGGGCCGGGTCGGCGCTGGCGTGCATTTGCACGGCCACGCCGGCGGCGCGCAGTTGGG